>JAEOTY010000326.1 GCA_016839625.1 Candidatus Hodarchaeota archaeon | reverse complement strand
TTCCCCGCCTTCTCATCTATTATCAGTATCATTACGACGTTACCCGTTCTCAAAAATGTTTTTCTAGCCCTTCCCGCCGTTCTCACCTACAGCAGCTTCTCGTGACTTCTTGATGTGAAAACCATGAGAGGATTTAGACCTTTCATCTTATACTGAGTGTTTTATGAATCTCTCCAAACTGTACTTTGCTCATTTCAAAATATTATCGAAAGATACAACATCAAATTTTATAAAATTCTATCCTTTTTATTTTCTGTCAATTAGGATAAGTGGTTTCATTACTAACGTATCTACGATAATCTAATATCCTTAACCTTAAACTTTGCCTTTACAAAGCGAGTAATTCGGACATTTTTTCCTGTACTGATGAATTAACTCTAACTGTCTTTGCGTTTCTGGACACCCTTCACCCAATTTCCCGTGGATGACATCTAAAGCCTCAGCGGGTGAGTAACCATGTGTGACAAGAAATAATCCAATCATTGTCCCCGTTCGACCACAACCGGCAATACAGTGCGTTAGTACTGCCTGTTCTCGCTGTATTGCTTCACAGACGCTTTGAAGGAATTTTTTAATGATAATTGGCTCTGGGACACCAAAATCAGGAATAGCAAGACGTTCCCACTTTACTCCCCTTTGCTTCAATTGTTCTTTCACACGATTTGAAATCCCACGAGATGTAAGGTTGATTACAAGCTTAATTTTCAGTTCTGGTAGTGTAAGAACTTCCCGTGATAGGGGAAAAGGACTTCCAGCTAATTTTTCCGCAATTATCCATTTTATCAATGTTTGTTGATTTCTTGACATTATAAAATCCTCTTTTTTTGTTATTTAAAATGAATCAGATTAATATTAAGAAAAAAGGCTTACACAGATCCAGTTAGTCAACTATTGAGGAATCAATCTGTTTTTCAATAAACGAGAAGAATGTGGTAAGGTCAATATTACCTCCAGATAGAATCAATCCTATCCGTTTTCCCTTTAGGTATTGACTCCGTTCCTTACTCATTACAAATAGTCCTGCCAGTGGAACAGCTCCCGATGGTTCCACAACTAGTTTCATTCGCTCCCATAGGAATTTCATTGCGTCAAGAATCTGTTCTTCTGAAACAGTGATTATTTCAGAGACATTTCTTTGAATGATTTCGAACGTAATGTCTCCTAATGAAGTCCGAAGTCCATCTGCAATCGTACTTGGATTGATAGAAGGGTAAATCTTGCCATCTTTGAAAGAACGATACGCATCATCAGCATTTTGCGGTTCTACTCCGATTATCTTTGCCTCTGGACATAATCCTTTTGTTGCTATTGATGTTCCACTGATAAGTCCTCCTCCTCCTATTGGCGCAAGTACTAAATCTACTCGGTTAATTTCCTTGACTAATTCATATGCTGCTGTCCCTGCCCCATAAATAGTAGGCTTATAATTGTATGGATGAATCAAAGTGTAACCATGTTTCTTGATGAGTTCTTCTGTTTTTTCACTTCGATCAGTAGGATTATTTCCACATTCAACAATTTCTCCCCCATACCCTTGAGTTGCAGCCTTCTTCACCGGAGGGGCATTCTTGGGCATCACAATTGTTGCTTTAATTCCCAATTCTTTTGCTGCTAACGCTACAGCTTGAGCATGATTACCAGATGAATGAGCAATTACACCATTTACCTTTTGTTCTAGTTCGAGTTGAATTAATGAGTTAAATGCACCTCGAGCTTTGAAAGCTCCTCCTCTTTGAAAATTTTCACATTTAAGAAAAATTTCTGTTACCATTATGGTATTCAAGGTACGGGAAGTCATCACTGGTGTTTTATTAATGTACTTCTGGATTCTTCTATATGCTGCTTCTATTTCTTCAAGCATTTTAATCAAATATCGTAAAAAGAAAGAATCTTAAAGTTCTTTTCGAATACATTTGAGTATTTCGTGATTAAAAATTGTTTTTTTGTGCTGGCGAATTTCCTCATCATCTCGTAATTTATTAGTGACTTGACGAATCGTTTGCCAATTGGATTCAATTAAATATGTTAACCTTTCTTGGTCATTTTCTTCTTCTTGGAAGAGCACTAAATCGAGAAAAGATTCAATTTCAATGGGTTTCAAATAGTTTCCAACATTAACTGCCAAATTTGAAGATATTCCTAAGATTTCTGGGAAATATAAATCGTATACTAAGTAATTCATTAGGTTCAACAAATAATCTACTCTTTTTCCTGGAGATAACTTATCGCACAAGTGTGCTTGATTGACAAAAACGAGATAACTGGCTAAAATTTTAAATTCATCTTCGAATTCATGAGGATATTTAATTGGAATTAATTGAGTATAATATTTATGAAGATAGACTGTTAGATGACTGAAATTGAGAACGTATCGTTTTAACAGATAATTAATAAGATCGGAATTTAGTAAAATTAGCATAGGGAAGAAGTGGAAAGCTGGATTATTGATTTCTAGAATGGATACATTAGTACCAGGAACAATTTTCTCTGGTTTATACGCGACTCTAAATCGGTTGCCAATGGCCGTATTGACAAGACGTGGTTCTCTAAAATAAGTGGTAAATCGCTCATTAGCTGGATGTGGTTTCGACCATTGAAAATATTTCGGATTTAAGGCAAAGTTGGATACACTTCGGCCAGAATGTAAATATCTTATGGGATATTTTGGTTGGAAATCATTAGCTAAGTCCTTTTTTAAGATCCTATGATCTATCCCGTAGTCACCTTTCACTACCCCATTAATTACTAAGCCTTGACTTGCAGTTTTTTCCCACAAATTGTTATAGTAAATCATGAATCGGTTATATTTCTTGAAGATACTAATTGGTACAGTGGGTTCCGCATGAATTTTAGGACGAGGACTAATGGTTACTTCATAATCAGGTTCTATTTGTTTTGTTAAGAATATAGAACACATTTCTAACGTGACATCAGTAAAAGCAGCTGACTCGTCGTAAATCTTCCATATTCTCGTTCGTTCTAATATAAGCTCTCTTAAGGACTCGAATTCCTCTACCCTAAGAATAGAGAAAGGTACTATTAAACCTAATATTCCGTTTGATTTCAGAAGAGTGATTGATCTTTCAATGAAAGCACTCGCTGCGTTTAAGCTATATTTTTTGGGGTTTTCTCCTGAACACGCTCTATACACTAATTTTAGCATCGATTTTTCTGTTCTGGAAAGTATGGATCGGCCATAAGGAGGATTTCCTATTATTAGATCAAATCCCCCACGAAGCATTACTTCGGGGAATGCAACACCCCAATGAAATGGACTGAATGTGCTTATATCTCCTTTTTTCAGGGGTACTGGACGTGAATATGTACTTAAGCGACTTTTAAGCCAATTGTGATATAATATATTTACAAGAGCTCCAAGTTCTTTGTCTGCCTCCTCGATTTGTTTTTCATGTGTATTGGGAAAAATAAGGTCTTTTTTTTCCTCTTTGGTTAAAAGACTTGCAACTAACCAGTTTTCCTTAGCACTAGCAACTTGATGCGTTGGATTCTCTGTATCTAGACCTAAATGACCAATAATCCGTGAAAGAATCATTGAGTAATCCAAGGGATATTGGATACTCTCTTTACAAAGTCCAAATAGACTATTTCCAGCATAAATATTTCTAAATAGCCAATGAGGAAGTGAATTGATAGAGTTTCGGCTTTTGTTGATAATCCAGAATAACAATCGGATTTTAGCCACAGATAAACTACTGGATGATAAATCTATTCCATAGATGTATTGTTCAACGATGTGTTGAGGAAGGACATTATCTGAGCGTTTAAAAGTTGTCAAACGTTGAAACAAACTTTCTGCTGCGTAGATTAGAAAAGAACCTGTCCCACAGCTTGCGTCCAAGATCTTCAGTCCCTTCCGCTTGTCTTTAAAAGCGTTAGGTTTTTGGGATTCATACTTGTCGAAACAAATATCAGTTATCTCTCGAACTATACGCCAGGGGGTGAAGAATACACCCTTATGTTTCCTCTTAGAAACTTTAGGAGTTAAACTGAAAAAATTCTCAAAATCGTTGAGAATATTCTCATAGAAATAGGATAGAAATTCTGGGGAGATTGTGTTTTCTCCCTCTTGAAAATTCCTGAAATCTTCCGCTATTGTCCAGTGTTGATCAAGAAGTAATTCAACCAATGCATCCCATTCATCGGATGATAATGAGTCTTTAAATTGAGTCTCGAGGTGCGAGAGTTTCAGTATCTCTTGCAGTACAATCGGCATTCCTTCAGGAAACAGTTGTGAGGGTTGAATACTCTGCTGGAAAAGGATTTCTATTATTGATATTCTAACTTTTCGCGCATCTACTGTTGAGTTGTCGTTTTTATCGTTCCTTTCATCCTGGTATGAGAGTATAATTAAACCTAGAAATTTAATAAAGAAGTTTAGAGCCATTTCATGGATTTCATGCGGAGATAAGCCATAGAGTTTTCCCCTCTGCAGAAATTTCTCATAATAGGGTTTTAAACTAGAATATAATTCATACATCAATGATTACTCAATTTAATTTAACCTAGGATGAATTAATAATACTCATTTATTCAGCAAATAATTAGTTCTTCCTCCTTACTGTTAAAAACTTCATATAAAAACTATTCAATGAAGCATTTTTCTAAATTAGAATTTGGCTGTGGATTAATAATGTTGACAAAAGCTCGTTTTCCAAGGTCTATCATCGAGGTTTGTCAATTATTAAACCACCATGGATTTCAAGCTTTTATTGTAGGTGGATCCATTAGAGATATTATTCAGGGAAAACCAGATCCCCAGGATTGGGATATAACAACAGATGCCAAACCTTCTGAAGTTATGAAGATATTCTCAAAAGATTTTCGTGTTATTCCAACAGGAATTAAACATGGAACTGTTACTGTTCTCTATAATAAGCTCTCCATTGAAATAACAACTTATCGGATAGAAGGTAATTATATTGATGGAAGGAGACCTTCAAAAGTTACTTTTGTGACCGATATCAAAGAAGACTTAGCTCGCCGTGATCTCACTATAAATGCAATTGCTTTCAACCCGATTATTGAGGAGTTAATTGATCCATTCAATGGAATTGACGATATTCATGCTCAGATTATTAGAATGGTTGGTGATCCCAACGATCGATTACAGGAGGATGGATTGAGATTAATTCGAATTTTTAGGTTTGTTGCTCAATTAGGATTTGATATCGACACTCAAACTTTAACTGCGGTTCCTCATCACTTTGATATCTTTTCCAAAGTAGCCAAAGAACGAATTTATACAGAGTTTCAAAAATTAATGAAAGGAGCCTTTTTTCAGAAGGCTATCCGTTTGCTAGGAGAAAACGGTCTGTTATATCAGCTTATCCCTGAATTTCTGCATGAAGAATATAATAAAAAATTACCTAAGATTGAATTGAGTAGATTAGATTTAACCTTGGGAATTCTTGCGTTACTGTCTCCAGAGTCTTCATTTAGATTACGCTTTGCAGCACTTTTTCACCAGCTAACTGCCTTACCCACTAGATCAACGAAGTTTTTCCCTCCTTTCAAAGAAAAAATATTCCAAGAATTCCTTAAACAGATGAAATTTTCTAACAAGCAGATAACGGACATTTCTCATCTCTTAAAAATACATATGTTACGTCTCCCGTATTCTATAGAGGCTGAGGAGGAGATAAAAGATTATTCTATAAGAAAATTTCAATTTCAGATCCGACCAGAATATTTAACTGATTATTTGGAATTTTATAATGTTAAAGAGCAGGTTTTACATAAAGAAGCGCGATTGTCAGAAGAACTTCAACTTGATATTTTAACAAGAGCCCAAAAAAACCCTCCAATTGATTTGAAAGATTTAGTATTAAATGGGGATGATATCATTGAGTATTTTCAGTTGAATAAAAAACTGGTGTCGCAAAGAGAGTTTATTGGCCTTTGTTTGAAAATAATTCGTGAACGAGTAGAAGTGAACCCCCGAACTAATCAAAAACGTGAACTTCTTGAAATATTTGAACACCTTAACAGAATCATTTCCCAATGTACAGAACGTATCACTCGTCTTGTACGCATAGTTTCAACTGATCACATTAGAAAACTATACAGAAATGGATCACCAGAATATTTGCCTTGGGAAAATGAGCATACTTATCAATTGGCTTTTTGGCTCATACTATGTCTTCTTCGAAAAGATAAATCCTCCATTGTTATTTTTGACGGAACTAATTTCAATATGCCTGGTCATCCAACTCACAGAGAAATGCTTGGTAAAAGATTTAGAAAATATCTTCCATTGTATATTCACTCCACTGCTACAGAGGATGAAGTAAAACTTAATCTTCAGGCTCGTGAACAAGAGAAACCATCCATTAAGAAGAGTGATGCTGATATTACGGTTTTCAGACGTTATCAGGAGTTGCTTGAATCTTATCCAAAAGTGCTCTCAACTCCAGAGTGGAGTGAGTTGATTCAGATATCAACGCGTAATCAGAACTTCTTAACTATGATTCAGGATTTGGCGATTAAGATTAACCAAAATAGACATCGCTTAATAATTATGAGCGGAAATGTACTTAGTGGAAAAACTCACACATCTTATGCTCTTCAGAAACAGCTGGAAGAGCCTAAAGTCTCATAGTTGAAGAGCTTGGGGCTAGAGTCTGAATGTCAGATATCAATTGGAAAAAAAAGGATACAGGACAATTTTTCACCCCGAAACCAATTGTACGGGTTCTTCTAGATCACACAGTAAATTATTTTCCAACGGAATATTCATCAAAAAAAATTACGATTTTTGATCCTGCAATGGGGAAGGGTATCTTTTTTAGCACATTAATTCCATTAATTTTTCCATTAATTCCTTCTGCGACATTGTTTGGGATGGATATTGATTCTTCAGTAATTAAAGTAGCTAACCAGGAGCTAATACCACTAGTTTCTGGATCCTCTTATGATCTTATACTTAGATGTGGAAATTTTTTCCTAAATTATCCTTCAGATATACCAACTAAAGATTTTGAGGTTATTATTGGAAATCCACCTCATAATGCTCGTCTTTCACAATTGGAATGGGAACAAATACGAAGAAAATGTAAATTTGGGCAAAATACTAAAATCCGTTCTGAAAGTTCAATTTTTTTTACATTAAAATCCTTAGATTTACTCAAAAAAGGTGGAATACTCTGTTATGTATTACCAAAACCAATAATTTACTCTAAGAGATGGAGTGAGTTTAGAAAAATACTTTTAACTAAATTCAAATTAGTAGAAGTTGTTGATCTTGGAAATCAATTCCCTGGCCAACTTCAAGAGCAATGTGCGGTGATAGTCAAGAGACTGCCTCCAAATCCCAAAGGAGGGAAGTATCAAACAGGGATTTGGAATCCAAATAAAGAAAAATTAGAACAAATGAGCCTAATTTCATATTCGGACGCGTTAAAAGTAGATAATTTGCTAGTAGGAGTTAGTAGGTCTGAGTTGAAACTTATTCGTCGCCTTTATGAAGAGGAGTATGAATTTCTTAACGTGGTTGCGTTTCGTGGATTAAGTAGCAAGTACCGTGCAAAGATAGGAACTACTCCATTGATAGAAAAAGCGAATGTCAACTCTGGATTTTTATTGCCACCCCGTAGTTACTTGAAAGCTAATACACCAAAACAGCGAATTTTAAGGCAGCAAGTTCCTAAGGTAATCGCTCAACGGATAATTTCCTATCGTACAAAACCCACTCATTCTTTGGATATAAAGACATGGGTAGATCAAACAGGTTCTATTCTAACACATGAAACTGTAATTAATATCATTCCCAATTATTCACAAGAGGTTCTATCATTAACAGCTATCGCTGGTTTGTTAAAGTCATCATTTATTGAATGGTGGCTTCGCCATGTTGTTTATACAAAGGTATTCGAGACCAGTAAGGATTTTGATAGAGCTTATATTAACCTTATCCGAATCCCACAAATTAATGATACAAAGAGCCTTGGCTATAGGAGGATATTGGCAAAACTTCTTGAATTAAACCACTATGAAAAAATAATTGCGAAAGTTGAAATCCAAACAGATATTGACAAATTATATACCTTAGGGGAAATCTATAGTAAATATCAGACAATTGGGGAGAATTTAAAGAAAAAAACATTCGAATTGATACAGGATCAGAGGATTCAACCTTTAATCAAGGATAGAACAGAATTTCAAATTCTTAGATGGCTTTACAAGCAGTTATCACAGAGAAAGGATATTACTGGAATATTCAAGAATTCATCTTTGACAGAAAGACATTTATCATCATATATTGAACCTATATCTGCTAAATATAGAGAACTTCAAAAACTTCAGACCTATATGGATGAAATAGTTTTTTTAATTTATAAAATAACTCCAAATGAGCAGAAGCTCATAAAAGGAGAAATAACGTGAACAGATGTTTTTTATCGCTATATTTGATGTAAATTGTGGGAATTCGAGGAGTTAATTTTATCGGTTTGACTGTAACTGTTTCCTAAAAATGTAAAGATTCTGGAAAACTTATATTTAAAGGAAAAAAATGCTTTTGTTCCATGATAAAGACATAGAAGGATTTTTTAAGTCTAGTTCTTAAAATTTAATACAATGTAAGTATCGGAAGATATTACCATGTTACAAAAAAAAGAGGGCGTAGAGGTTAGTGATCTTCCTCCCGAGTGGGGTGGAGTGATTCCTCTTAAGGTTTTTACCGAAGAAGCAATGAAACTAGTCGATCAAGCTGAAGAATCTGGTTGTGTGTTTAGATTGGTCGGGGGCTTAGCCATTCGTCTTCACTGTCAACCACACGGATTGGAAGACCTATATAAAAGCTTGAAACGATTAGGTGATAACTTAAGTGAAATTACCGACATTGACGGTGCGATTTCTTTCAAACATATGAAACAGATGGATAAATTCATGGCAAAAATGGGTTATGCTAAGCGAAAACCTACATTATCTACAACCGCCAGCCAACGTCGAATTTACATTCATCCAAAGAACTGGTGGTTCTGTGACGTCTTTTATGGTAAAATTAAGTTTAATCATGACATCGAGTTAGATCACAAACGATTAAAATTGGATTCTCCCACTCTCCCTTTAGCAGAGCTTTTCCTAGGAAAAACTCAGATAGTATTCATGAATTATAAAGACGTTGCTGATACAATAATGCTTTTATTAGCTCACAAAATTGGTTTTGATGATAGTCCAGAGACAATAAATATCAAACATTTAGGTGAAAAGTATTTTCAGAAAGGAGGATATGCTTGGGGTTTCTACCACACAGTAACAACGAATCTAACCAATATTAAAAATGTTTTACCAGAATTTACAGAGCTTTCAGCCGAACAAAGGAATGATGTCAGTGCAAAGATCGATGAAATGCTTGAATATTTCGCTAATATTCCCAAGAACCGTGGTTGGCGTGCTAGAGCTAAAATTGGAAGTGCAAGGAAGTGGTATCGGCCTGTTGAAACAACAGCATCGGTAGGGGAATTCGGGATTTTTAGTGGCAAACACCTTCTTGAAAAACCTAAGGATTAATACCAAAACAAAGAAAACAGCGTCATCTGAAGGATTGATACAACTGAAGAAAACTGGAAAACGAATTTAATTATATATGTCTAGCATCCACACGCTCAGGTCTTTCCTTCCTCATTTTCGATATAAAGCCACTACTTCCTTTTAGTGATTCTAAAATATTTAATATTTGAGATAATCTTTCTTTTCCATCTTCTGTGCAACAAATCGGACCATTATAGTTTAAAACTTCATTAAAATTTCTCTGGACGGTCGAAGGAAATTTTAATTTTAGTTTTGATAAATGTTCAAAGACATTAGTTCCTATGGAGAATTCTATATCAGGAATAAGTTTCGGCTCGGTAAAAATAGTGTCTGTTTCAGAGATTACTCCATTTGCATTCAAGATACTTGAAATATCTTGAATATCTTTCAGATCAAAATCATCGGGGTGAATGGCATTTGCTTTTAGAGCTATTTGAAAACCAGGAGGGGAAACTAATGCATCGCTATAGCCATCTGGTAATTCTTTAAACTTAAAAGTCCAACACATTCGAATACCATCAACAAATAATTCAACTTTTTGGAATTCAACGTCTTTAATGTTACTTTTGCGGCCGTGTTCAACATCTTCAATTTCTTGTTGTGAAAGCTCCCGATCAGGACGATAAAATTCTCTTCTAGGTGTTCTAGACATATTCTGCATGGTATTAAATGGTCGGTTAGCATAAAATCCTAAATCTAGAAGTAAGTTTTGAATTAATTTATCGACTTTATTCGGGATAAAAAACTCCAAATCACTCATTATCCTATAATCTAGCCTTCCTCCAAGCATATGATAAATTGCACCCCCGCCCCAAAGGAAACAAGGAATTGAATCTTCTTTACATTGCTGTAAAATTTCGTATGCCACTTTCATAAGCGCATCGTTGTGTTCTTTTGCAGAATTGGTCATTGTTTCATCTTCTAAATTTTAACAATCAATTTTTCAAGTTTTCTTTATTTAAAAGGTTTTTTATTGAGAGTAAAGTGTTTTATGTTTGCTCTTCCTGATTATCATACTCAAGTGTTTTCTGAAACCCCCAAATGAGTAATTCTTTGAGTAATTCATCGATTGAAAAATGAATTCAGGCTTCTACTCTTTGCATCCTTTTTATTTTTCCTTTCTTAAGTTCGATTAGGAATCCCTTCAAAATAGCTTCTGTGTATTCACTTCCAGGATTAAGACAGTAGGTTCTCCCGATTTTCATGCTACCAGCCGATTCGTGTATGTGACCGAAGAGACCCATAAGTGGTTGATATTTTTCAATAGCTTTCCTGACTGCTTTACACCCCACGGGTCCTCTAATTGGTTCACCACCGCTGTACCCAACATAAGTCAGATCATCATTTAAGAGGGGTGCCTCATCGATTATACTATCGTAAGGAGGACAATGAAAACAAAAAACTGCGTTTTTCATATTATTGATAGTTGAAATTATTTCCTCGATCTTCTCCTCAATTATTTCTTCACTACACTCTCTATACGTGTTCCAAGGAGTCGGATTAGTCCAGCCATAACTAACCATCTCGTGATGATCATCAAGATTAACTTTAATTCCTTCTCCAAAAATTACTCGTGGATCTTTCTTTATGATCTCATCAATAGCAAATTTATCATCATTTCCTGGGCAAATGATTATTTTAGTTCCATCAGGGACGCGTTTAGTTCCATCAGGCATTATATCATCAATTTGGTCAATCCATTTTTGAAGACCTTCCGCTTCTACTTCATCAAAAAGTTGGTCAAGTGGACCCCCCTTAATCATTTTTTTGTCTTCTGTGATTGAATCTGAAGCAGATAGCCTTTCGTCTTCCTCTTGTGTTAAACGATAGGGATAACAACCAGCAAATCTAGCCTGCTTTTCAAAATCAAGGATATCTTCTTCAGTTTTCATTACAACGCTCTGTTGATCTACTCCATAAATTGACCCTATCCATGTGCCATCGGGTTGTTGAATAATCGGTACGATTCTCTTACCTGTGATGTCTCCCCCCATTACCAAAGTATCAACTTTCAAATACTTCGCCGTATTCAGAAATTTTCTCCAAACAGCTTCAGAACCGTGAATGTCAGTACAGAAAAATAAGGACACCATTGTTTTTTCCACCTAATTAATTGACTTAATTTCATTATTTACTAATTCTATTTGTGATTTGAGGAATGCTATCGACATGGGCATTCTTTTCGTGATATTAACTTTTCCAATATAACTCTAGATTTTTTATTTTGTTGTTATTCAATTTTGTTATGTTTCAATCTTTTTACTTCTTTGATCAATATTCTATAGTTAAAATGGGAACCTGATGAAAAAGGTTAAATGGGGGAAGATTTTGGCACTAATAATCTAATAAAGACGTAATGCCTCATTAATGGAAAGTTTACCCTTTTCCAGGATTTATTTATGTTTCAGCTATCATCTTGAGTATTTTAATATCAATAGTCTTGATTTTGATTATTGTTTCGTTGGAATTATTTGAGGATTGATTTTTCTAACCTATATTGAGACCTCTTTACCAATCATGAATTAAAAAGTTAAAAGTCATCATACTATTATTAGAATTGGGGTAGAAATCAACACTTATAGTAATCGAGAGCTATTTGATCGATAAAGAAAGCTCTTTCACTTTTCTTTGATGGATAAGATTTGAGTATTTTAGGCGAAACGTTTATAATGCAATTATTGGGGCGTTAATTTTTGTGCTGAATGCTTACAATATATTGAAATTACTTTGAAATTGTAAGCATTAAACCTAATTAAACACTGTAGTTCACACTAGAATAATTTTTTTTTCTAAGTGATGTTACTCAATGAGAAATCAATGAAAATAACACAACACAAAATCTTGAAACCTTTAAAAAAATATGAAAACTCGTTATATCTCAAAGGTGACATAAATGAGTGAAAGTAAAACTTATGTCCGTGATGCGACAGGTCTCGTCCGAGAAATCGGTGTTATTACTGCTACTATTTTCATCTTAAGCAACGTTATTGGTGGCGGTTGGCAAAAGAAGGTCTATCAAGCAGCTGGCGCAGCTCCGATTAAACCAGAGAACTATATACTTCCAATTGAGCCCATAGTTATTGCTTTTCTAATAACTGGAGCAGCTGCAATAGCCACCGTTTTCTGCTTTGCTGTAATGGCAACTGCAATGCCACGAGCAGGCGGTGGATACGTCTATATCTCTAGAACTATTTCTCCAGGAGTTGGTTTCGTTGCTGCATGGGCCGAGTTTATGGGTATTGCATTATCCTATGGACTCATCGCCGTTGCAGTAGTAGAATTCTTCGGTCTTTTCTTACCAGTTGCCCTTCCTGCATTAGAGCCAATAACTGATTGGTTATTCGATCCAATACCCCTCTTTGTCCTTGGAGCAGTCTTTACCTTTGCGTTTGGAGCATTAGCATACTTCGGAGCCTCAATGACTGGGAAAGTCCTCCATTTAATGTTTTGGATTCCCGCAGTAATCACTTTAACAATCTATTTATTCCTTATCCTAGGTGCACTTGATCCAGGTACTATGGCCACTGGTATTGAAAACTTCACAACATATACTCCCGCTGAATGGATCGATGAAGCAGTAGCTCAAGGAATCAATGACAACGAAGTAACAGATTATGTTACAGCTGTAAATGCAGCAGTCATGGCCGCGTATTGGGCATGGATTGGTTATGCCGCAATTTCCTTTGCAGCAGGTGAAGTTAAGGAAGCAAATCGATCATTGCCAATTTCACACCTAGCAGCTGGCTTCATTATCCTTGGAGTGTACGTAACAGTTAGTACCTTCATGGCAATGGCTGCTTCAGTTGGTACTGGTACTGTAGCCGGATCGGAAGGTTGGACATTCTTCCAGGCGCAAGCATACTTGGGTTATGGTGAAGGTTCTGCTGGTACTGACTTCCCCAATCGTGCTTGGATGCCATTTGTTGCTATGATGTCCTCATCAGGCTTCAACTTCGTTGGATTAGGAGACCTCCTAAATATCAGCTTTGCAATAGCAGCAGTCTTATGGCTTGCTAACGACTTACCCCCATTTGTAACCACTTCCTCGCGTATCATCTTCGCAATGTCATTCGACCGAGCTCTACCCGAAGCATTCGCCAAAGTTGACGAACGATGGCACTCACCGACAAACGCTATCATCTTTGTTTGTTTCGTTGCATTACTCGGTGCTTTTGGTGAAGCAGACATCTTTGGTACTAAAGGATTCGGAATGCTCCTCGGTGAAGGTGAAAAAGTACCGATCTTGTACGACATATTCAATCCGGGTGGTTCTATAGGAGGAACCGATTTATTAGATGCGGTATTCTTTACAACAGCGTGTGTTTCAGCGAT
This sequence comes from Candidatus Hodarchaeota archaeon, assembly GCA_016839625.1. Classification (GTDB taxonomy): domain Archaea; phylum Asgardarchaeota; class Heimdallarchaeia; order Hodarchaeales; family Hodarchaeaceae; genus Hodarchaeum. The sequence continues at coordinate 39,631 of JAEOTY010000326.1, read as the reverse complement.
TATCCTTCCCAGAAAGCTCAAAGATGTTTATGAGCGAAGCGGTTGGCGTCCCAAAATTGCTGGTAGAGAAGCAGTTGTCATAATGGGCATTATCGCGTTGATCTTGAACATCTACATAGATCTACTTATTCTCGGCCCCGCAAGTGCTGGAGTTCTACAGTATTTAACTGCAGATGGCGCACCAGCGGCAGGTCTTCTCGGATTCTTCCCTCCTCTCATGCCCAATATTGACGGAATTTTACCATCTGACATGACAGATCCCATTGGTACTATTAATTGGTGGTTCTGGTGGTATATCCTCCTGATTGCAGTCGGTGCAGTAGTCTACATCTTTATGAAGAACTACTATAGCAAACGCGGTGTTGACTTTACGACAATCTACGCCTCTATTCCTCCCGAGTAAACCCCCTTCTCCCCCCTTCTTTTTTTTTATCTAATTTTTGCCATATTATTTATATAGGAGAAACGATAGCAGGAATACCGAAATATTGTGATTCAACCAAAGCTTTCTAAAAAAGAAAAGTATCTCCGTTATATAGAAACCTGCTTATTTCTTAAAGGAGGAAGGTGGATTGCCAATTTTGACGCTTCTATTAGGGATTTCAATATTTCTACGATAATGAAGGACAAAAATCTTAATGAGTCAAAAAAAGAATTAGATGTGTTAATTTTTGGTGGTGTGAAAGGAAAAGGATTTATTTTATCTAGAGCCTTTGCATTCTTAGCTTCACCTACTTATGTTGTCTCCTGTGCCGTTACCAATATTCAAAATGCCACTAATGTAAAATGGTCCACTTTAGTTGATTGGATACGATATGTCAGAAACATTATGGATATTATGGAGTTTGAATGGTCATGGATAGTATTTTATGGAGATGGAAAGCCACCTGAGAAAGTGATGGGGCATTTTAAACGATATAACGAGAGACAAATTGGATTAGTTTTTGCTGATCTAAAAAATGATCAAGTTTTCAACTCTGATGGTTTTATCGCAAGGCGTGGTGCAAAACTCTTTCATCCACAAAATATGGAGAGAAAAGGTTTCAGTTTTAAATTCTGGTCAAAAAATTGAGTGGTAAAAATGACTCAAACCATTACACACGATTCAAGCACAGAACAGGAAGGAGTAACCAGCTTTACAACCAAAATGGGGATTTCAATCGTACTTTCCTTTGGAATTATGTTGTGTATTATGTCTTTTGGTTTCATAACAATTGGAATGTTTACTACCCAATTGGTTGGTGCTGTGGCTATATCTATCAACCTCTTCACGATAGGTCTTGTTTTGTTTGGAGCAGTTATCGCAACTTACTACTATCACACCCGCTATGTTCGGAAAGAAATGATCTTAAAACCAGATGGATTTAGCTTGAAAATTGGTAAGCGTTTATTCGAATATGATTGGGCCGATTTCTCATTGGTAGTTTTATCGGTGGCTTATTCTCATTATGGAGCGAAAGGATTCATTATTAAACTATATGTAGATGATTTTGAAAGTGAATATGTTGATTTGCCGATTTATCGATTTCCAAAAACAATAGACATTTTTGATTTAAGACAACAAATTACTGAAAGAGTTCGACTTGCTCAGTCAGGTGTAAAAAATAAAAAAGGTCACCCTAGTTAGCTAGGCTTTTTCTCATTTTATATCTTATAACGTTCATCTATTTTTCGTTCATCTTTTTCGATTGTCTTATCTTTAACAATACCTACCGATTTTTGCTTTGAATAGAATCCTTTTGTCCCCAAAGAAATGATTGCTGCTGTTAAATCGGATAAAATTTCTAATAATAATTTTGGTCTAATGCCTTCATTCAATTCGGTTACTAATCGGATCGATGGACTTGATAGTGGATAAAAGGAAACGCGTACAATCTGATTTCTTTGAGCGAATAATTTTTTTGTAATTTGAGTTTCTCTTGTAAAGATTGTTTTGAAAAATTCTGGATCATTTACCCAGATATTAAGGACTTCTTCGAATTTGCGGCTACCTATATCGATTTTCTCTAGTTTACCAAGCATATCTGTTAACGCTTTGATTCTTTTGTCTTCACGCCTTGGAAGAATTTCGAGTTGATAACGCTTTACGATTTTATCATTGGGATCTGCTTCAAGAAGGAGGTAATCCTTAGTTTTTCTTAGAACTGCTCCAATACGACTTAGAATGAGATGACGGTACACTAAAGTTAGGTGTAACCGAAGATTTGATAGATTAGATTCAGGTTGTAGTTCGATTAAGTATGTTCTACCCATGGTGCTTTTTTCGACCAAATCGAATTTTGTGGCTTTATCTCCAGATTGTTGCTTGAATAATTCGAAGGTGTCATCCATTAGTCTTAAATTTTCCTTTTTACCAAAGAAATAAACAGTCATACCAATTACAACAAAAATAAAAGCGAGTGTTAAGCTAGGTAAGAAATAGATGAAGTATGCAATTAGTATATCGATGAGTGTGGGCATCCTTATTACAACCTTGAATGGTACTCAAAATCCATAAATTATTGATGAGCTTGATCTTAGATTTTTAATTCTTATCATGTTTATCGTTCCATAAGAAAATTTAATTTTAAGAAATCCATATTTTGAGAAGAAGATTAGGTACTTGAATAAAAATTCAATCAATAATGGCTTAAATAGGTATATAATTGCTAAAAAACAAAGGAGAAATAGCAAGGTCAGAGGAACTCATTATCGCGAAAAAAAAAGAGAATGAACAAGGGGATTATGATGAACCAGATAATTAAAGACATCGCAATGAACCTAACAAACGAAGTAATAGATTTTACTCGGGAAACAATAGCAATCCCCTCAATAACTGGAAACGAAGGTTCTGTTATTGAACGGATTAAACTAGAAATGGAAAAAATCGGTTATGATAAAGTTTGGATTGATGATATGGGTAATCTTTTCGGTCAACTAGGATCAGGGGAGAGACTGCTTGCTATTGATGGACATGTTGATACAGTTGAAGTTGGTAATCTTGAAAATTGGAATCACGACCCTTTTAAAGGAAAATTTGAAAATGGAGTAATTTACGGTCGTGGAGCATGTGATCAGAAAGGTGGGCTTGCCTCAGCTATCTATTCTGGAAAAATTTTAAAAGAAATCGGAGTACCAGGAGATATTACTCTCGTGGTTGTTGCCTCTATTCAGGAGGAAATATATGAAGGATTGAATTGGCAATATATCATCAAAGAAGATCGAATAAAACCTGAAGCTGTTGTTCTTACTGAACCTTCAAGCCTGAACATCGCCATTGGACATCGTGGTCGTGTTGATATTAAAATACGAACAACAGGCATTTCAAGTCATGGGGCAGCTCCAGAATTAGGAGATAATGCTATCTATAAGATTGTACCAATTGTACTGGACATTCAGGGAATGGACTCAATACTACCAGTAGATGATATCTTTGGTAAAGCCAACATTAGTGTCACAGACATTCGTTCTACCTCTCCTTCGATTAATGCTACAGCTGATAGCTCGATAATACATGTAGATCGAAGATTAAACCAAGGAGACTCATTGGAAAGTATAATCAGCGAAATGGAAGGTTTAGATTCTGTGAAAACAGCGGAAGCAAAAGTTTTTGTACCAGAACATGAATACAAAAGTAAAAATGGGTTTGTTTATCCTATAAAAGCATATTATCCCACATGGTGTATGGAGGAATCTCATCCTTTAGTCCAAACTGCTATTAAAGCTTATCAAACTCAGTTTGAAAAAGAACCGATACTCTATCACTGGCGTTTCTCAACAAATGGCGCAGCAACGAAAGGTATCTTCAATATCCCAACGATTGGTTTTGGTCCAGGTTATGAGAAATATGCTCATACTCCTGACGATCAAGTTCCAGTTGAACATCTTGTCAAAGCCATGGAATTTTATACGTCTTTTGTAAAAAATTGGGGAAATTTTAAAGGATATGGAAGTATTTCATGACAGTGGTAACGAATCCAGAATCCATTAGCTGATATTATCTTCAACTGTCATAATTACGTCTTCAATGATGTCCACTCCAATTCCCGCTAATTCCTTCGTTATTATGAGAGGTGGTAACAATCGAACAACATTATTGTAATGTCCTCCAATTTCAACGAGCACCCCTCTTTTAAATGATTCGTCTCTAACCATATTTGTGAGTTCTACTGCAGGTTTCTTAGTTTCTTTATTTTCTACGATTTCAATACCAAGCATGAGACCCTTACCTCTTACCTCTCCCACAATATTTGAGTTATTCATGAGTTTTTTAAGTTTAGAAAGAATAAACTCTCCAATGTCTACTGAATAGCCAAGAAGGTCATTTTCTATCATGAAGTTTATAGAAGCTACTCCCGCTGCCATTGCTGTGACATTCCCTCTGAATGTACCAATATGTGCCGCTTTCCTCCAAACATCAAGCTCTTCTCTGTATACAATAGCTGAAAGAGGAAATCCTCCTCCTAAAGCTTTGGATATAGTAATAATGTCAGGAGTTATCCCCGAATGTTGAAAAGAAAACATTTCTCCTGTTCTACAGAATCCTGACTGGATTTCATCACAAATTATGGGAACTTCATACCTTGCGCATGCCTCTGATATTTTTCTCAAGAAACTAGGGGGAGGTACAATAGATCCTCCTTCTCCCTGAATAGGTTCAATGATAGTTGCTGCTGGTTGGACTACTCCTGAGTGTGGGTCTTCAAGGATATGTTCGAAAAAATTTGCACATTCAAGGTTACAATCAGCGCTTACTCTACCAAAAGGACATCGATAACAATAAGCATAAGGTGAAAAATGAATTTCTGGTATCATAGGTATATATTTCTCTTTCCAAAACTTTCCAGACGTTAAGGAACATGCAGTAGCAGTCATACCATGATATCCACCTTCAAATGCGATTAAAGAATGACGATTAGTCTTGAATTTGGCTAGTTTGATTGCACTCTCTACGGCATCTGATCCTGTGGGACCTCCAAATTGTACTTTTACTTTATTTCTTAAGTCCTTTGGCATTATGTCTCTTATTTTTTCAACTAATTCAATTCTAATTTCTGTTGGAAAATCTAAAGTGTGGGTTATTTTTCTTTGTTGTTGTTTAACAGCCTCCATGATGAAAGGGTTACAGTGACCTATTGCCATCACCCCCGCTCCAGCAAAGAAGTCGATAAACACGTTTCCATCAACATCTTTAATTGTTGCACCTTTTCCCTGATCTAATGCAATTGGAATGCCGATTGGATAAGACAGTGCACTTCCTTCAATCTCTCTTTGGTGTTGTAAAATTCCTTTTGATTTAATACCAGGAAGAGAACCTAATATCTTGGGTGCCTCGGAAAAACTCAATTCCTCAAATTTCATCTTACTCACGATCAATGCAGGTTAAACAAAATATTATTCAAAAGAATTCAAAAATGTATTAAATCTATTATTCTTTCTTCATATGTTTCAAAACAAAGATAATCAAAAGAGGAATTAAAAATGGAGCCAATTACGTTTCGTAGATACGGACATCAAATTGTAGATTGGATGGCTGAGTATTTAGAGAATGTCGAGAAATATCCCGTGAAATCCCAAGTGAATCCTAAGGAAATTATAGAAAAATTACCATTAGAAGCACCAATCCAAGGTGAACCGTTTGAGAAGATTTTCTCCGATTTTGAAGAAATTGTTATTCCAGGGATAACGCACTGGCAGAGTCCCAATTTCTTTGCCTATTTTCCAGCAAATAGCTCTCATGTCTCAATGCTAGCAGAAATGCTGATGACAACTCTAGGAGCTCAATGTATGAGCTGGGAAACTTCTCCAGCAGCGACAGAATTGGAAGAGCGAGTCATGGAATGGCTGAGAGACATGATTGGGCTACCAAAAAATTTTAGTGGTGTGATCCAGGACACTGCTTCCACATCAACGATTTGCTCTTTACTTACTGCAAGAGAACAAATAACTAATTATGAAATAAATTCAAGTGGAATGAACGATAAGGGGATTTTTACAACTTATTGCTCCATGGAGACTCATTCAAGCATTGAAAAAGCAGTCAAAATAGTTGGATTGGGAAAAGAGAACTTAAGAAAAATACCTGTCGACGAAAAATATGCTTTACAACCAGAAGCTCTCAAAGAAGCCATTGGCTCTGATATCGATAATGGGATGAAGCCAACAGCTGTTGTTGCAACTATCGGTACAACAGGTTCAACAGCCATTGATCCCTTGAAAAAAATTAGTGAAATATGTTCCAAATATAAAATCTGGCTTCATGTGGATGCGGCATTAGCTGGAACTGCGTTAATTTTACCTGAATACCGCTGGATGATTGAGGGAATTGAAGATGTTGACTCTTTTGTGTTTAATCCCCACAAATGGATGTTCACTAATTTTGACTGTTCAGCATACTTCATTAAAGATCCTGAAGCACTGGTTCGTACCTTTGAGATTTTACCTGAATACCTCAAGACTCGAGCGAAAGGAGTGAAAAATTTTCGTGATTGGGGATTACAATTAGGCCGACGGTTTCGAGCTCTCAAATTGTGGTTTGTGATTAGAAATTTTGGAGTTGAAGGGTTACAACGTAAGGTTAGGTTCCATATAGACCTTGCAGACTCTTTGAGACAGAAAATAGAAAAATCATCAAATTTTGAATTGTTAGCCCCAGTTCCTCTGAATACAATCTGTTTTAGATACAATCCACCTAATATCGATGATAATGATGAATTAAATCGGTTGAATGAAGAATTGATGCATCGACTGAACAGAACAGGAAAACTCTATATGACTCATACAAAACTAAATGGAAAATATACCCTTAGACTCGTGACAGGGCAGACTAACGTCCAAGAGAAACATGTGAACCGGGCGTGGACATTAATACAGGAGCAAACACAAGTATTCTAGGCCTTTTTACTATTCTTTGTGAATTCACATCTAAACAATCAAACAACATATTTCTTAAATGAGAGTACTTATCTTGCTAACATCATGAAAAGAATCGTGATTCTTTGGTGTATAATAGGTATTGTAGCCTCTTTACTACTTTTAGCCTCTATAAATCTGGTATTGGCGAATCAAGGTGATCCATATTTCTATAGCTTCGATTACTCAACATATGATTCTGATAATGATGGAGTTGATGATGCTGTAATGGCCTTATTTGACCCTGACTTTCCAATCGGATACTCAGGATCAGTGATCGTAAATGTCGAGTTATATCTTTCGGATGATACTTTAATAAAAAGTGTTTCTGGAACTTATCTCTTATCAGAACATGACTATGATTACCTCGAACTCGATGTAGAAATTGTGAGTATAGCTGGTAGTTTCTATCTCTATGGTGAAATTCTCTTTAATTCAGTCAGTACAGACACGATAACCACTGATGGTTTCAGGTTAGGATTGTCACCTTATTTTTATAGTTTCGATTGGTCCACTTATGATACAAACTATGATGGGACTCATGAAGGAGTGAAAGCAGAGTTTGATCCAGACTTCCCTGGTGAATATTCAGATACGGTAACAGTTGAAGTAGATTTATACAGGGTTAACCGTACATTGATTAATAGTGCCTCTGGAACATATTCTTTAAATGGTGATGACTATGATTCTTTCGAGCTAGACTTAGGATCAGTGAGTACTGCTGATGACTATTACTTGGTCGGTAAAATCCTATTTAATTCCATCACAACTGATACTATGACTACTTCAACTTTTACGTTGGGTTCACTGCCATTCTTTTACAGTTTCGACTATATAACTTATGATGCAAATAATGACGGTTTTGACGATGGAGTTAAGGCGGAGTTTGATCCAGATTTTCCTAGTGGATCATCAGGTACAGTGATTGTTTATGTAGATTTATATAAATCCTTACGTACTTTGATAAATAGTATCTCTGGAACATATTTCTTAAATGGCAATGGCTTTAACGATTTTGAAATTGACTTGGGTACAGTTAATACTTCGGGTACTTACTATCTCTTTAGTGAAATTTTCTTTTCTTCGACTAGTTCTGATCAGGTAACAACCACCCCTTTCTATCTTTATGGTTTAGTACCAACCATTGGTAATAACGAAACTTCTACCTCTGGAACCCTGATCTCAACCCTCGATAAGACTATGATCTCTGTAGAACGAACAGGGTATAAAAGAGGGCAGATTAAGACAGAAGGAATTATTGATAGTGCAACCACAGGCTTTGGAAACATTTCATTTTTTATCGGGGTATTTAGCCTAATAATAATAATTTGGCTACGAAAGAGAAAAGTCGAATAGATCGAATCATGTAGTAAAATGTTTGCGATTCACAAATTAAACTGATTAAATTATTAAAATTACATAACGAAGCTGATAACAGGCTGAAAAAATCTTGAAGGTTAGCAGACATGACCACAGGATCACCTGTAAAAATGTTTGGTGCTGTTGCTACACCATCAAAGATAGTCCAGCATATGGTTTTCTTTCTACTTGAGTATTGGGAGAAATTCTGTAAGTCTACATCAAAAATGTTGAATGTTCTTGATCCAGCTGTTGGTGATGGTCGTTTTTTAGTTGAGCTTAATCGGAGTTTCAATGGAAAGGCGAAAGAAAATAATTGGGAAGAGGTTCTTCATTGTTATGGAGTTGATATTAATCCCCAAGCGATTGAGTCAGCCTTAAAAAACATACAGGCAAAAAAAGGTCAAACAGATTTAAAGATAAATCTTGCAGAAGGTAATGCATTGTTGGGATTTCTTGTAGCCCCAAAGGGATGGAAGAAAACCTGGTCAAATATTAAACTTGATAATAATCTTGTAACTTCTCATGGTCTTGAGGGGGGAGATATTGGAAAAGCAGAACCCACATTCCATTGGTTTAAAGAATGGCCAGAAATTGTAGCTAATAGGGGTTTCGATATTATCATTGGAAATCCTCCTTATGGCATTACTTATTCGAGTGAAGAGAAAAAACTTTATCGGAAACTTTATGAAGCCATAGATCCCGAAATTGAAAGCTATATTCTTTTTATAGAGAGGTCTATTCATTTATTACGTGAAGGTGGTTTACTCGGTTTTGTTATTCCTAGTAATTTGTTGACTAACTTTAGATACAAAAATATCAGACAATTTTTATTGGATAATGCCAAAATACTCAAAATAATCATTTTGGATCAGAAAATATTTCCTGGATTTCATGTAGAAACTTGTATTCTATTTTTGCAGCGAATTTCTATTCAAAAAGAACGCGCGGGTCATAAAATTCAATATGAAAGGGTTAAAGATGCAGTAAATCCGTTTTTGCACCCCATCCAAGGACAGATTGATATTCAAAAAAGGATTCTTGAAAATTCTAATCTATTATTGATACCTTCTCCAAGTATTCAAATCAAAGGAATTTTAAATAAAATGGAAGAAAAATCTATTCCACTTGGAGAAATGGTTCTAATTTCGCGAGGTATCGAGTTAGGGTTTAATTCACCTCATACAAGCAAAATGAAAATCGATTTGGATTCTGTACCCTTAATCGCGGGTAGGGGTATTAGAAAATTTCGAATAAATAAGAATTTTCGTTTTATTCAGTTTAATCATAACAAAATATCAATTTTCAAAGATTATAATCAATATTTAGAACCCAAACTTATGCTCCGTCGAATAGGTCATGATTTAGTAGCTGCATTTGATTCTGACAAACTTTTTTGTGTATGTGACGTGTATATGATCAGATTAAAGTCTAATCAGTCTTCTTCTGAATTAATTTATCTTGAGGCTCTAATTAATTCTCCATTAATGTCTTTTTACCTCAAACAACGTTTTACTTCAGTAAAAAAAATTTTTCCAAAAATTCCTATAAAATATTTGAAGAATCTACCAATTCAGATACCGTTAGATGTAACAAAGATTACAAAACTAGTAGATACCTTGCATAACCTTCCTTGGGACATCGAGGACGCTAGTTCCCACCAATTGAATCTTTTAAACAATTTAAACCAAGAAATTTATAGTGTATATGACATAACAAGACACGAACAGGACATAATCCAAAAATCGTCTAACTATAATCTGTTTGAGAAAATAGAGATAAAAGGAGAATGATTAACATTCAATTACCATTCTCGCTCAGTAAGACCTGTTACATTAAAACCAAAGTTGTGGGTTTTATATCTACGGTTAAGACCAATTAGAAAAGCTGTAAAACGTTCAACATGCCTAGCAGATAAGGTACCACCCGCGTCTACAGGGCGTAGATTTTTTATCAAAGCTGCCTTTTCTTTCACGATATGTTTTGCTTGTTTCTCTCGGCCGAAAATAAATACATCCTGGTTGAGAACTGGTAAACGGTCAATATCTCGCAGCGTCGCGTTTGATAGAGTTTTAAATGCACCAACAAGAGGTATCTCTGATGGTAAAACTTTTCGTAGCAATTCTGATGCACTTTTTGCTCCTTGTTCCAGTTCTGGTAGTAAATCAACCATTTTTCCTTTTTCAAATGGTTTTAGAGGCACAGTTACATCTACAACTATGTGGTCTGCGGTTAAGTGTTTAATGAACGGTGAAATAGTATTTACTATGTAATCGAAGGGTGTTGTGCATAAGATGATATCTGATTCTTTCACACATGCCTCATTGGTTCGAGGAATGATTATATCTTTTCCCAATGTATCATTTACCTGTGTTGAGATTCTGTCAGCTTTTTCCTGTTGTCGTGATCCCATGATAACTGATTCTCCAGCCAATCCCCATCGTAATGCCAAACCTTGACCTTGTGGTCCAGTTCCACCAATCATTCCAATAATTTTAGCCATGATAAGTCTTTCCTGATGTTTAACGAGTAATATTAACTAACTTCTCATAATCTATTATCTTTTCTCAGAAATGCACGAAATTTGCTATCGTTACGAGAAAATGTACAAAATAGATTTTGCTATTATTTTACCTGGATGCTTGAGTTTAATTTGTGTGAAATAAGAAAAAAGAGCCCTGGTACATAACGACTGTTCTTTAACTAGTAGCATCAAGTTATTCGTTTGTTATACTTGTATTATCTACTGGTCTGCAAAATCTTTTATTTTAGCTTCCAATTTATTCTGGAATTTGGATAAGAGTTCTGCTGCTCGTGTTTCTGTTTCTGCCTCAACAGTGATACGTATTTTTGGCCCTGTGTTACTAGCACGAATTAACACCCAAGATTCTTTTCCAATTGGTATACCAATCCCATCGATGGGGTTGATATCATCGTATTCCGATCTTAGATTGTTTAATAATTCAGATATAACTTGAAATTTGACTTTGTCAGGGCAAGCTACTGCAACTCTTCGTTTATTCAAACGTGGAAGTTCATCCACTATTTCTGATAGTAGCTGATTTTGCTGCGAAAGAATTTCAGCGAGTTTTAAGGGAATTATCATCGCATCATCGAAAAGATAAACAGTTGGAAAAACCATGTGTCCACTAGATTCTATTCCAATTAATGTGTCAGTTTTTTTCTGTGCATCAGCAGTGAGAAACGTGTGACCTACTTTAATACGGTCGACAATGGCAGGTGGTGAGAGAGCTTTTTCTAGAGCTAGAGAACATTCGACATTAGCAATTACACGGTTTAAGTCAGGAAATTCTTCCATCATAAATTTCGCTAAAATTAAGCCAGTAGTATCTGCTAAGAGAACACGTCCGTTGTTGTCTACAATAACTGCACGATCACCGTCACCATCAAAACCAACACCAAAATCAGCTTTCTCGGATATAACTTTACCAGCAAGAAATTTCAGTGATTTTTCATTTGGTTCTGAGCTTCGATTTGGAAAAGTAGGATCTACATTACAGAAAAGAGGAATGACATCTAAACCCATACCACGGAGAATTGCAGGAGCTGATAAACACGAAGCACCATTACCACAATCAATAACCACTTTCAATTTTCGTTTTAAAGGAAATTTTGATGACAAAAAATCTTCATATTTCTCCTTACGGTTAGAAATCGTCATTTGGCCAACTTTATCCCACCCTGGTGTTAGGAATTGCCCCTCAATAAAAATATCACGAATTCTCATGTTGTCTTCTTCTGAAAAACCCACTCCAGAACCGTAATAGAATTTTACACCATTCCATTCAGGTGGTAGATGAGACGCAGTGATAAAGGCCGTTGCAAATGCTTTATCTTTCCAAGCTGAAAACATGCAAGCGCCAAATTGTAACGGTTCTCCTGAAAATTCAATGTTAATTCCAGTAGCCATAACACCCGCCGCAAAAGCTTGAGCCAATAGAGAACTAGTCTGTCGAATATCAAAAGAAATGAAAACAAAATTGTCTTGCAACCCTTTTTCGAGTTGCAAAAAAGTTCCATAGGCAAGACCGATTCGAAAAAAGTTTTGTGGAGTAATTTCTTCTCCAAATATCCCCCTGATGTCATAAGCTCTGAAGATATGGTTCAAGTCGTTGTTATTCATAGAAGTAGCCAAATTGTACACCATTCATCTCTTCATCCAAAGAGAGCAGCCATTTTTGCGATTTCTTTTTGTATTTCAATAGGTTCATCATCCTTTAAATAACAAAGGATGAAATATTTATTCTTAGTTACTTGTAGAACCAGAGAACCATGCCCCTCTGGATTAGTTAAGCACCAGTAGTCTGGGTACCCATTGAGTATCGAATTATATTCGACTCCAGCGACCTGAATGGATGGAGGGTATGTAACCCATTCGTAAATTAAGTAGTAACCATCAAGAAGAGCTCCATTGGCTTGTGGGAACGCGCCTGTATGCCACCAGATATTTCCGTAAGGATCTAGGATCACGCAACCAGATATAATATATTTATCCATGAGCTCCTGTAGAATCTTCCGATAAGGCATTAATTCCACCTTTGGTTTGTATTAAATTCTAGAGAGATATCGTTTTAAAAACTGTCGCTATAATTTCTACTCGGAGATTCGAATATTTTGATGCCACATATCCATCTTCTGTTGGGTATTGCTAGTGCAAATATCTTCTATTCTTGGGGTGTTAATTCTTCTAGCTTGTTGTGGTTTATTCTCGGATCTGTCATTCCTGATATTGACTATTTTTTAAACTTACTAATGAAGAAAAATAGTCATAGGCAGTTACTTACTCATTATCCACTTCTGTATCTAGTTGCAGCAGTCTTTCTAGGTTACTGGGGTTCGATAGACTTTGTTTGGTTCTGTTGTGGCGCTCTTATTCATCTCTTCATAGATATTATTGATTGGGAAATGTATCTATTAGCACCTTTTTCATACAGATCTTTTTCATTTCTCAATCTAGATTATACAAAGGAAAAATCTTTTTTCAGTAATCTTCAATATTATTATAGAAATCGAAAAATTATGATTTTAGAAATATGTTCACTTATTATTTTCGGATTCTCCTTTTTTATATAACTGGATGTTAAGAAATAAAAAATAGTCTCCAATAATAACCTATTTGTAATTTACTAAAGAAGGCTCATATGAAGCTTTTGAAACTTGTACAGGACAAAATTCACTGATGAATCTTCTCAAATGTCCCTACTGTGGTGAAATGGTTCCATCAGCTAAATTCTGCATTAAGTGTGGGAAAGAACTGGAAATAGATGCTTCAGGAGCCTCGGATCATCAACAATTGATTACATGTCACCATTGCGGGAAAAATGTTCCAAAAACAAAATGGTGTATCTTCTGTGGAAAAAGTCTAGAAAAGATTCCTCTTACGGAACTTCCTCAAGCTACAGAAATGATTGAATGTCCTTTATGTCGTAACGAGGTTCCCTCAAGTCACAATTTTTGCCATCTCTGTGGGGGTAAATTGAAAAAGATAACTGTCAATGACCAAGAACAAAGTATTTTATGCAACCGGTGCTGGAAACCTAATCCTCCTGATACCGGATATTGTATTCATTGTGGATTACAACGACAAGTGAAAAAGTCCCTTTTCCTCGAGAAACCTTTTGAAGGATACCAACTTTCTCTCTCGCAGTTTTTTCAACCCTCCATGCTTCCTCTTAGTACATTAAAATTTAGCTTAACCTCCTCCAAAAAATTTCCCAATAGAGTTACTATATCTCATTCTAAATTCTTTGGGGTCACTAAATCACGAAAGGGGTCGGTTTTATTTCGGAATTTCGGTGGGTTTGATGGAAATAATTTATTAAATTATCTGGGATCTTTTATCCTGATATTTTTAATCTACATCTTTTGGTTTTCGGGCCGATATTCTAATCTTGTTGAACAATACAATCCAATTACTGACGGAATTTTAACTTCGTTTTTTGGAGGGATCTTACTAACTGCTTTATTAATGCTTCCAATCTGGCTATCTACATTATTAGTATATCGAAATACTGGTTACAGGTTAAATTATAGGATAGATTCTTCTCGAGTTTTCATAACGGTAATTTTCAATGTCATCTGGCTATTTGTAGGTTTCGGTCCTATCCTCCTCCAAATTGGCGATTTCAAAAATCCACGCGAACGTTTCCTCGTACAGAAATCTTTTATAAAGGGTATTGTATGGGGAACTGTTTTCACTGTTTGTTTTACTCTATTGTTGGCGCTTCTAAGTATAGCAACTGCTGGATTTCCGGGTGTATTTAGTGGATTTCTTTTTCAGAATCATCCTATTAAAAGTCATCTCTTAGCTAGCTATTTTGGTGCCACATGGATCTCTTTAGTTCTTATTCTTCCATTTGGTGATTACTTCGACAAAGTTATTAAACACTGGAGCCAATTGGGGTATTTTATATTACTAGCCATTGGTTTCCTTTTACTCACTCACTCATTTAATTTAATGGGATTACTTTACCAAATAACCTATCGGGCCTAGATAGCATGAATAAAAAACTCATTAATGATACACGACAAATAATTTCTTTAATGACTTTGTTTCTATAAACGTGAGGAATCTAAACGATGCTCGAAGACGCAATCAAGGTTTCAGTTGTCGGGACAGGTAAGATGGGCTACTATCATGCTCGTTTACTATCACGTCTCGGGCATTTAGACTCAATAGTTGATACAAATATAGAAACAGCGAAATCTGTGGGACAACAATTTGGGATACCTTATTTTTCAAGTGTAGAAGCGATGTCGGAAGAGCGATCTCCAAATGGCGTTATTATCGCTGTTCCTACTAATGCTCACCCCAGTGTTGCAGTTGAAGTGATACAGTGTATTTCAGGGTTAAAGGCCATGTTAATTGAGAAACCAGTTGCTCCTTCGGTGAAACAAGCAATCGACTTGAAATCAAAACTAGCCAAGTCTGATGTGAAGGTTATTATAGGCCATATAGAAGTTTTTAACCCTGTTGTTTCACGTATACGTGAAATTCTGAATCAAAAGACTTTATTGGGTGATCTACGCTCAGTTCTGTTTCAGCGACGAGGTGCTGTAGCAGAAACTAGAATCGGATCAGTTGGAGATGTTTACGCGGACATAGGAGTTCACGATTTCGATATAGCTTTAAGATTATTCATGAATGGAAAATTAGAATTGTTTTCTACTGCTGTAAAGCTGAATAAAGTAGATAATTCAAGTATTATTATCGTCTTTTCTGAAGATAAGGAATTTTTTGCCACGTTTTTAATGAGCAGAGAATATGCTGGAAAACTACGAACTATTGATATTGAAGGAACAAAAGCAACCCTCTGCGCAAATATGCTGACACAAATGTTAGAATTACGTAGCTTGGAAATTGCACGTGGAGAGAAAGATATTTCAGCCATTCGAATACCATTTTCGAATGGGGAGCAAGTTAAAGTCTATGGTGAACCTCTCCTTCTTGAAATGTGGAATTTTGTGGATTGTATTTTAGGAAAATCTATCCCGCTTGTTTCGGTAGATGATGGAATAGATGTACTAAAAATAGTGGAAGCAACACGGAAAAGCATTAAAACAGGTTCAGTTGTACATCTACAAGTTTAATTAATGTTTTTAACATTAGAACTAATTTCAATTTGAAATTTAACTTTGCAGTACTTGTTATGAGTTTTATTCTGTTCGAACCTGTTCAATAATTAAAAACCAAGATGAAACTCTCAGCTTGATCTCATCGTAAATTGGAAAAGGATAAAACCTTAGATGATTCTGATTTCCTTGATTGTCTACTAGTATTGAAGTAATAATGTTTTCTCCAGTCGTTTTTTGATAGATTAAATCCCGAAATTGGGTTGTTAATCCTGATTCTTGAAAAGGATGGAAATTAAGGATATTAATTGTCTTTAGATCTAATATATCAGTAAATCTCAGTAATTGCTGAGCACTCTTATTATATGCAATAACACGGCCCATATTATCAATCTTTAACCACCCTAACGGAAGGTTCTCAACCAAGGTCTCATATTCCTTAGTTACTTGCTTGAGATATTTCTTCATTCGTGTTTGTTCAGTGACGTCTGAGACGGTGACCACTGCTCCTGCAGCTTTATTATCTACTATAAGGGGAACAGACGACACTGATGCCTTTACTTCTTCCCCTTGAGCTGTAATGTAAGTCACCAAAAGATAATCATCACTTTTTTTGCCATTCATCCTTTCCTGAGTGAGCTCTTTCACACGAGCATGTTCATAAGTTGGAAAAAGATCGAAAATGCTTTTTCCGATAAGTTTATGTTTTTTATAACCAAGCATTTTCTTTAAACTAGGATTAGCTGATGTTATTTTAAAATTTCGATCATAAGTGTACAATCCGTCCGTCATTGAGTCTATAATTGATTCAAGAAACTCTTTGGTTGTTTGAAGCTCTTTTTTTCGCCGTAATTCCTCAGTAACATCGCGAATAAATCCATATGTCTCTATAAGTTCTCCATTTCCATTTTTTATGGCAGCTGCAGTTACACGAGTTGAGATTTTTTTTCCTGAGCGGTGAACAAATTCCAAGGGGTAAGTATCCTCTATTGATTCTCCTTTTAACCGCATTTGGGTTATTTCTTGTATTTTTTTAACACCATTAGAGCTAGTGAAGTCTAGTACTGGAATTCCTATCATTTCGTGAGGACTATAACCTAACAGTTGAGCTACACTATCATTCACATAAGTTGTCTTTTCTCCATCAATTGAAGTCACCCAAACCCCTATTGGTGTTTGTTCGATGAGTGATTGGAAACGTTTTGCGTACTCTTTAGTTTCTTGTTCAGCCATCTTTTTTGCAGTAATATCTCTCATTACCATAGCAATACGATGACCTTTAGAGTGTTCTATGACGGATAGATTAGCTTCAAGAATACGGTTTGTACCGTCCTTAACACTCTTAATATGATATTCTAAGAATTTAGGAATTTGAGGAATCCTGTCTGGAATGACTAAATCTTGGATCTTATCACGAATCCAGAAAAAATTCTCATTTTCTTCGAAAGTTACATCATCACCTATTGGTTTCAGTTGACTCATTATATCCCAAATTGGTTTTCCCAAAGTGTCCTCTGCAGAAAAGCCTGTTATTATAGTAGCAGCCGGGTTCCAATCTAAAATTATTCCTTCCTGGTCCATTATAATTATTCCTTCGATCGACCCTTCAACAATTTTACGGTGCTTTTCTTCAGAATCAATAAGAGCCTGTTGGGTTTTTACCTGTTGTGTTATATCACGGGCGATTGCTTGAATTCCTGTTACTGTTTGAGTTTTTTTCCAATAAATTGGTCTCGCGGTAATGTCTAGGTGAAGAACTTGAGCATTTTTTGTTTGAGATCGCAGTATCCGACTTTCTGTATTACCATTACATATAGAATCTATCATTTCCTTCCATTTAACCAAATCATCTGGATAAGCAATATTCTCATAAGAGAGTGTTTTGCTTTCTTCAAGACTAAATTCGTAAATAGTCAAAAAATCCTTGTTTGTTTCTTGTAAATTTCCTTCTGAGTCTAAAATAAAAATCAAACCAGCCGCATTTTCAAATAAATCCTTGTAACGGCCTTCAGATTTCTGTAATTCCTGTTGTAGCCAATATCGGTCTATTGTCTGTCGAATGGATGTTGCCATGAGGCTAAAGTAACCAGGTTGTACTCGTTTGATGAAGTACCCGCTTGCACCCAGCTGCAGTGCTTCAGAAGCTATTTCCTCGGATCCCTGACCAGTTATAAAAATAACTGGCGTATCGATTTTCATTTCTCCAAATTTTCTCATTAAATGAATTCCGTCTGAAGGGAAAATTTTACCACTCACAGTTAAGGTCCCAGGAAGTTTGTGGTCACATAAGATACAATCAAATTTTTCAGCTTGAAGCTTTTCGATTGCTTCCTTGGCAGAGTAGGCAGGAGTTATTTGAAATCCAGGATCGACATCATTGAATTTCTTGATAATGAGGCGAATAAACCACTCATCGTCATCAATCGCTAGGATTTTTGCTTCTTTTAGAGGTCTCGTGACATGAGGATGCGTTGTCATTACAGTTAACCATCAATTCACTAATTATTAAGGATAATTTAATATCACACCGTAGATAAATTCTGGCAACCTTGGGAATATTTGTCAAATTAATCTATTATAAAAGATTAGAAAAGATCCGTGACAAATTCATATTTTTTGTTCCGAAATCCAATTTTTCCTATTTAATTTCCTATTACTGCTTGTCAAAATCAGTGAGGAAAATACCAATTAAAAATCTATTCCTCTCATGGTAACGTGTAACATATATCTATTAAATTCATTTGTTATTATCGTATTGAAAAATTTAATTTCTTATAAGAAAACCTCACACACCGTGGAGAGTCTCAAATTTATCAGATTGAGGAACTTTTGATTGTCATCAATTATAAATCATTATAATAGTGTTTTAAACGAGTTGCAGGGGTATTTTCCTTGTAAAAACAAGAAAAATACCAAGATATTCACTCGTAATTTGCTGAAACAGACAATTTTTTTCGCTTTTTATCTTACAACTTCTTCTCAAGACCCCTTATCAGAAAAAGATGAGGAAGCATTTCTAGAGTCTGACTATTTTTGGTCAGCTTCATACAATTCTTCCTCTATTAAGAGGGTTGTGAATGCTCTTTTCCCATTAGATTGGGAAATGCTTGGATCCTTAAAAAGGAATGAAAAAAAGAACATTACTTCTTGTTTAAAGAATTTCACCAAATCTTATAAATGGAACGCGTCTCAAAATCCGCGTTCAGCAAAGAACAAGAACGTTGTAACACCAGAAATCTTTGAAAAGATATACAGCATAGAAAATCCAGAGAATGTAGGTGTTGTTGTTACACCTCCAATCTATGCGTCCTGGATGGTAGAAAGATGTTTTCAAAGACATATATCGAGATTTCTAGGAATAAATAATTTCAATATTAAAATTTGCAATTCTTTGAACCAAAAGCAAATTAAACTTCTTTTAAGCTATATCTCCCAAATTAAAGTGTTAGATATAGCTGTGGGCTGTGGAACATTTTATTTAGCATCTTTAAGGTACTTACAATCTTTGAGAAATGAAATCCATACAGATAAAGTAGATTCTTTCTCTTTTCTAAAGAGTACATTAATGAAAAACATTTATGGGGTTGATACTGATGAGAATGCCCTTCATGTGTGTAAAATCCGGTTAACTTTACAACTCTTAAGTGAGAATCCATTAATACCAGTTGAGGAATTACTAGAAATCATTTCCAATGTCAAATTAAGAACTGGTAATTCTTTAATGGGATTTATTACGAATCCAAATACAGCGGGGTTATATGAAGGAAAAGATTACAATAAATTGTTATTTCGCAATATTAGAGTTGCGGACATTCAAGATATGTCTTACGAAAATAAGATTTTTCATTGGTTTCTCGAATTTCCAGAGATTTTTGATATTACTGAGGAATCTGGGTTTGATATAGTAATTGGAAATCCTCCCTATATTGGATATCGTTTGATTTCACAAACAGAAAAACGTTTGTTGAAACAATTCTACCCTAGAATCTATACGGGGTTAAACGATTACTATTATTACTTCATCTGGAGAGCAACGCAACTATTAGCTTCGAATGGGAGCTGTACGTTGATTGTTCCTAGATACTTTTTAGAAGCCCGTTATGCTCATAAGCTACGCTCCCAGCTTGAGAACTCTCAATCTGGTTATATTGATGTTATCATTGATTTTCGGGAATTCAAGGTATTTCCTAAAGGAATCAATACCTTAATCCTCTTTTTAGCAAAAGAGGCCAAAATTGACAATGATAAGAGATTTTTGGTCTTAAAAAAGCATAAAATCTCCTCCCAGGTTCTTCTACAAGAACTGCAACAAATTTTAGGCAATTCTTCACCAAAACCAAGTCAAATCTTTCACCAATTCGTATTTAATAAAGATGAATTTGTAAATGGAAAAATCCTACCATCCTCAAGAACTTTAAGGAAAAAATTAAAGGATATAGAAAATCAATGCGTTGATTTAGGTCATATTTGTGATGTAGGAACTGGCTATCATTCTGGTAAGGATATAGTTTTTTCTCAAAATGTTATTGAGCAAAATAATCATTTTTATGGAGAAATAGAAACCCCTGGTTCAATCATTCGATATCCATTAGAAGCTGACATAATCAAAGAAATTGTGAAAACACCTGATATTTTGTCTTTTACGATAAGATGGAATAATCGGTATGTTATCTTAACTGAACGGGGTATAGAAATTAATGATTATCCAAACATTAAAACTTATTTAGAACAATTTAAAGAAACTCTCCAAAATCGCTATGAAGTCAAGAAAGATTTATCGAAATGGTATGAAATTGCTCAAGTTCGCAATAAACATCTCTTCAAAGCGAAAACCAAAATTATCTGTCCTTATCGAGCACGTGTTCCGAGATTTGCTATTGATAAAAAGCAACGTTATAGTTCAATTGATTGTACTTCAATTGTACCGAAAAAAACATGCTCTGTAAGCATCTACTACATCTTGGGAGTTTTAAACTCCGAATTGATAGAATATTACTTGTACATGATTGCTAAGAAGCTTGATGCTCAAAAAATTGAGCTATACCCGAAGACTATTAGTCAAATTCCGATAAAAATCGGAAATAGGACGGAAGACTTTTCTTTGATTGAAGAAATATCACAGATTGCCCAAAGCATATGTCAAAGAATGGAATCAATTGCTTTCACGCCTTCTCAAAAGAAATTATTAATAAAAAGAGGAAAGAGAGCTTTAGAACAATTTGAACTAGAACTTAAAGAAATTTATACGGATATCAAGCAGCTTGATAAGCTGGTTTATTCTTTGTATGGTTTTAAAGATCAGATAGCCGAAATAAAAAGAGAAATCACCCTTCTTCAAACCTGAGGGCGGATTTTGACAAACAGAAAGAAGATTAATGAATTTTCTAGTAAAAGACAGAAAGGGATCTATGAAACTCCTTATCGAACAGTAAAGCACATGATTCAATTGGTTGCTCCATTTTTTGACGATGGAATAAAAATATTAGATCCTGCAGTAGGAGATGGAGTATTTATTCATGCCTTACTGGAATCTGGAATTGATCCATCTGCTATTTTCGCTCATGATATTGATGAACTGTGCATTGAACCTTTGAAAAAGCTGGGAATTAATGCAGAATGTAAGGATACTCTCCTAGATGAATATCCTAAAATGGATATTATCATTGGAAATCCTCCTTTCAAATCACGACGGAATAATATCTACATGAAAAAGCATCAGAGGGAACTTGAAAAAAAATATGGGTTTGTCGGGTTATATAATCTTTACTCCCTTTTTGTAGTAAACGCGATCCGACATTTAAAGAATGAAGGAGTTCTGTGCTTTATAATAGAAGATGCCTTTCTTACAAATCGTTATTATTATCGTTTCAGGAAATTTCTCCTTGAAAACTGTAAAATTTTGGAGATAATACTTGCTCCTTGGCGGTTGTTTCACGGTAGTAACGCTGATGTTCGAACAGCAATTATTGCATTGCAGAAAAGGAAAGGTACAAGCCCTTTTAAGAAAATGCCTTTAAAAGAGGAAAAGAAACACAAAATAAGGCTTGTCGATAGGTTAGCTAACGAGAATGAATATAGGAATCCACCAAGAGTGCAATCTGTTCCACAAATCGAGTTTCACCAGATGCCAGACCTTAAATTTTTCGTTGGGGTTCCAAAATCAATAATTCGATTAGTACAAAATCATTCCACAAGTTTTGGGGATATTGCAAAAGGGGGAACAGGAATTTCAACTGGAAATGATCATAAATACTTAAGACTCACTGAGGAGGTTAAAAACAACCCTGATTGGGTAGGTTTTTATAAATCAGGTAAACGCACTCCGTATTATTATAGAACTCCATATTACATTGAAAAAAATTATCAAAAAAACGTTGTTGCTGACCCGAAAAATTTCCTTGTTCGAAATGAACAATTCTATTTCCGAGAAGGAATCACCTGCTCTTCTGTTGGAAGACGGTTCTCCGCTGCATATCTACCTTCAGGAAATTTGTTTGGTGTCAATGCAAACTTCTTTTTTGATAACAAGGAGGACTTATTCTTTTGCTTAGGATTTTTAAATAGTAAACTTGTTCAATATCTCGCTCGAAAGGTAATCAACCGATCAAACATCATTGCCACAAGTTTTCTCAAGGAAATCCCATTTATTTCTCCTAATGTTGTACAAAGAGCGGAAGTAGTAGCAATTGTGAAAAAAATTGTCAAATCACTTCAGATGAATCCGAAGTATTGTTTTGATACTGAAGCTGAAAAAATTGACAAGATAATTTTCGACGTGTATAGAATATCAGAAAAAGTGAGAGAGGAAATTTTGGAGTTTTGTGCAAATATAATGGATATGGCTTGACAGTTGACTTGATTTCGTAGTTTACTTAGATTTTTGTAGTTTAAATTTTAAACCTTGAAAACCTCGTCCCCTGGTCTCACTCTTTCAGGGACTTTTAGGCCAACTTTTTGACCTGCGGAAGCTGACTCAATATCTGCACGGTCTATCTGCATTGATTCAACTGTCATCTCAAAATCGGTCGTACTTCCTTTAATGGCGATTTTGTCACCGATATTCACGGATCCAGAAGTAATATCCAATACACATACACTTATTTTAGAATAAAAGTTCTCAATTTCTCCAATTTTCTCTGACATATTGAAAGGCTCCTTCTTTTTCAAACATGTTGCTCATTATTACATGGTTATTCATAAAGCTTTTGGTGTACACAATTGTGCGTTCAAAATTACCAGCAGTTCTCGGTGTTGTTCAGTGGAATACCGGTGCAGAGATTTCTCTCTTGACTTGCAACTAAACATTAGATAACAATTGATCTCAATTCACATCATTTTAGCAATAAAATGACCCATATCTTACGTATTTGCTCGTTGATTGACATCGAAGGATCCTCAGATAGACCCTGATAGGCTTGAAGAATAGAGTTAATATCTTGAATATCTAGGATCGCAGCAGCAAGTTCTAATGTTTCCCTGATGAGAAATTCCTTAAGTTGTGTCTCCAACTTCTCCATAACTCTGTAATCTACTGACCGAAATGCAGTGAGAAATTCTGGATTTTGGCAAAGAAAGGCAAATGAAGAATCAATTGCAAGAAAATAATCATTACCGTAAACAAATTCTAATTTTCGTAATTCATGAGTACCAAAGACTAATCTGCGAGCGTATCCCCCAAATAAGGTCTTAATATAGCCAATAATTACAGCCAAATAACCTGCTAATACAACATCCCTCTCAACGTTCCATGCGAAGGGTAATTCCCCCCCATCAATATGAGAGATTAATACCAGTCCTGAAGGGACAATTCGATTTGTGAGAGTCTCATGTCTGCGAATATAATAGTGAAGCAATAATAATTCGTTGAAGGATAGTGCTGAAAAATTTGAACTAGCTTTGCTGCAAATAATAGAAATTTTGTCTTCTAAAAGTGGGTTTATATTTAAAATAATCTCCTGGAAACTGTTCTCAATGGTTACTTTCTCCGTTTCATTCTGAGCATTGGAAATACTATGTGCGAATAGAATTGAAGCTTGACCCACTAATACCGCAGCAATATGTTCCTCCATGGCCTCCGGTAATCCTTCTTTGGCAGCAATGAGTTTGAGGGTAAGTGCAGGGTCAGAGCAAATAAAAAAAAACTGATTCTGGAGGGATACAATAAATACTTCAGATAGCTTAAATCCAGTATGGGATTCGATGGATGCTACAGAATCTTCACCAAAAATCTCTTGAGCAATCTTACCTAACCCCTGTAAAAAATTGACAGTGAACTCCAAGAATTGGTCATCGGGATTTCCGAAAGACCATGTTACTCTCTTTCCTTCAACAAAAATAGCCCAATTCTCATCTACTCGCATGAGAATCAAATCCAATTAAAGTAATAACTGGGTAAACCTTTCCTTACTGATTGATAATTATAATCGCCCAAAAATTCGTCCGAAAATATTTCGTTTTTGTATTCCTTTCTTTGAGATGCTAATTTTTTTTCCTTTCATGACGTGCTTATCTATTAAGGTTTCTAAAGCTAAATTCTCCAATTCCTGAGCTTTTGTTTCTAGGATTTCTTCAGTGATTCTTTTCTTGAGAGATTCTCGTAAGTCATCTAAAACTACTTCGTTTACATTTAGAAAGTCTTCATAGAAATCCGGATTCAATACTAATTCATTAAAAGGAGTATCTATTGCCAAAAAATACTCCTCACCATGGACGAAAGCTAAACTTTGAATGTAATTTGTCCCAAAAACTAAGCTCTTTGGCTTTGAATCGAATAAGGACATTAAAAATGCGATAATAATTGCTAGGTATCCAGCAAGAACAACAGAATCCTTCTCGACATGATAATCAAGCGGAATTTCCCCTCCAGACATGTGGGAAAGAAGTGCCCAACCTTTAGGAGAAATTGGTTGAGTTAACTCAGGCTGTTTTCGTAAATAGTAGTGTAAAAATAAAAGATCATGGAAAGAAATCATAGAGAAATTACTCGCACTTCTTCCAACGATCTTATCAATCGCGCTAGCATAGTCGTCCGAGATATCTAAGATGATGTTCTGCCAAATTGACTCAAGATACTCTCGTGTTTCCTCATCTTCGACTTCTGTGATACATTGAGCATAAAGCATAGCTGCTTGACCGACTAAAACCGCGCTCATTATTTCTTGAACCTCTTGAGCAATACCACCATGCGCCTCGATTAATTTCATCGTAACAGCTGGATCACTCAGAATCAAAAAGAATTTATTCTCTAAAGAAACAACAAAAACTTCAGATGAACGAAATCCAGCGCGTTTTTTTACATCAAAATTAATTTGTGCAATACCGTGCTGACCGAATAACTCTTCACCTATTTGGGCTAATGCAGTCAAGAAATTAATGACAAATGTCAAAAATTCTTCATCAGGATTTCCGAAAGACCATTTTACACTCTTACCTTCTACAAAGAGCGCCCAGTTTGAATCTACTTGCATTTTCGCGTTCCTTTTGATTAAGTAAGCCTAACTTTTTTAGTATTTCTTTATAGAAGTTTCTATATCGAATTTGTTTATAAATTTTCGATCAATTACTTCAAAATTCTTTATTCTAATAGAAAGGCTAGGATAGTGCAATTGACATGATTTCAAACCAGATAAAAAGTCTAAAAGGTTCACCAACAATGAAATTTTTTACAATGGCAAAACAAAGGGAGCGAGAAGGTCACCCTGTTATTCATCTCGAAGTTGGGCAACCAGATTTCCAACCCCTTGACGCAATACAAAATACAACAATACAGGCTATTCGAGAAGGAAAAACGACCTATACAGTCAGCTCAGGCATACCTGAGTTGCGTCATGCTATAAGTCAGCTTTATCTCGAAGATTTCGGGTTGGAAATTGATCCTAATGACGAAGTAAAGGTTACAGTTGGCGGTAAGCAAGGAGTATTCGCGTCTTTCTATGCAGTTTTGAACAGGGGGGATCAAATAATCCTTCCCGAGCCATATTGGGTGAGTTACCCAGATATGGCACAGTTAGCGGGAGTTAAATGCATTTTTATCCCAATGACATCAGATTTCTCTTTAAATCAAGATAAAATATTGTCTAATGCAGCTAATGAGAAGACAAGAGCTATCCTGATTAACTCCCCCAATAATCCTTCTTCACATATCCTTACTTCTGAAGAGATACGTTTTCTTAAAGATCTCGTTGAAGATCACAATCTGTTCATTTTTAGTGATGAAATTTACAGTGATTATATTTTCATTGACGCTCCTTCCCGTACTCTCTTGACAGAACTGGATGATTGGCGTCAAAATCTTATTGTAATAAATGGTTTTGCAAAAACATTTAGTATGACTGGATATCGTTTGGGGTGGACTGTTTCTAATCCTGAATTAGGGGTTGGCATTCTCAAAATAATTCAAGCAAGCACAACCTGTCCAACAAACTTTTGTCAATGGGCTGGCGTTACTGCTTTGAAAGAGAGAGCTCTAGCACGAGAGCTGATAAATCGGCTGTTTCCTGAGCGACGTGATGTCTTAATGGAAGAAATCCGGAAAACGGATGGATTATCACTTGAATCGATAGATGGAGCTTTTTATGGTTTTGTCAAATATGATTTCACCAATAAGCCGTCAGAATTTGTTGCAGAAGACATTTTAATGAAAGCTAATGTTTGTTTGGCTCCTGGTACTGCTTTTGGCCAATCAGCGGAGGGTTACTTACGTGTGGCCTTTTCTCGCTCAATAGAAGAGATCCGAGAAGCATTTGAACGCATCAGAACGTATCTTAACCAATGAAATCCCCTCTCTCTTGAAAACATCGGATGTATCTCTCTTCAAATGACATTAATTATCTGGTCACTTCATTTGTTAATCAAATGACTTTTTAATATTGTCTAATTGATGAAACTTAAAAAAAACTATTTAATTTCTTTTTAAAAGCAAAATCATATCATAATTGATGATTATTCCAATCAATGAAACCAAAAATATCAATAATAGAAACTGATAAGATAAAAGGAGTGCTTTACTAATGGAAAAAAAGCAAAGTATTGTTGAGAAAACACTAGAATATTGGGAAAATGAAAATAATTGTGCTAGAAGTACTGTTTGTGGTATTCTGTCTTATTTTAATAATGAACCGTTGTGTGATCCCTTTCATAAAGCTATGCTTCCAATGGGGGGTGGAGTTGGTGAAGGATCAATATGTGGTGCTATTATTGGTTCCCTAAGTGCTATTAGTTTAATACTTGCCGAGAAAGGTTTGAGCGACGAAGAAATTAAGAAGAGAACTGATTTATTTAAAAGCAATATTAAAGATAAATTTGGAACACTAAAGTGTTTTGATTTAATGGCTAAATTTATGGAGAATGAGGGTGAAATAGATTTTGAAATGCCTGGAAGGCGGGAAAAATGTACTGACGTTGTAATCTCAGCTGTTAACTTAGCAAAACAGATCATCGATTCAACAAAGGAAGGTTGATCTAATTAAGAAGGGGGAGGTTCTAAAACTATCCCTGTTATGCGAAGATATGTGAGATTCTCAACGAAGTACTTCTGAATCTCATTTGAAAAAGATGCTAATGGAGCGATTTCAACACCTTTCTCAAGTTTCGAAATCATTGATTGAACTGCGTTTAAGTGACGAGTGTTTAAAGGAAAACCTTTATTCACAAGGGTGAGGAGTTGTTCACTGAACTCTTGCTCTAACAACGAGTCTGGAACGTTTTCACACAATTTAATAAAAGCTGCGACAATATTTTGGTACGATTTGTCCGCATCAACCAAAAAAGGGACTAAATTATTTGGATCAAACTTGGTTTGAGCTTCATCAAAACCATTCTTTGACTGAATTATTTGTTTATAGACTTCTTCCGTTAAATTAGGAGGGAGTGGTTCATTCTCCGAATCCACGAGAGGTGAATAAGTACTGATAACCTGATAAATAGACTCCAATGCCTTCAGAAATGTTTGAAGGTTATTTTTCATTTCTTTTTGTTGTTTAATTTGGTTGTTAATTTTATTAAGCCTCTGTTCTTCATTTTGGATCTTTTTGCTGACGATTTTCGTTTTTGCACGTTTTTGTTCAGTTATAGTTATTTCTTTTTCTTGTTCTTCTTGTTTCTGTGTTAATACTTCAATTTTTGAATCGATTATACTGCTTTCAGTTGACAATTGAGTGAGGTTTTGCTCTAATGGATCAATCTCTGCCTTTAATTTAGTTATTTCATCTTCTAATTGCGATTTTATCTGAATTAGGTTTGTAATATCAATTGAGTCTTTACTTTCTTTCGATTCTTTTGCAGATATGCTTTCTTGAAAAGTGGTTAATTGTTCGGATAATGCTGTTTCCTCATTGGTTAATTCAGCAATCTTACGGGATAAATCTGCCTTTAATTGAATATGAGATGTAGTCTCTTGCTTCAAACGTTCTTCTAGATCAATAATTTCATTAATACGCGATGACACTATAGTCTTATCCTTATTGGTTTATTTTTCCACGTATTTCTTCAATCTCGTTCTGTATTGAATCAAGTTCGTCTTGGGCAGATTGGATTTCTCGGGTAACTCGATTAAGTTCCAACTGCTCAGCATCTTCATTATCATTAGAAAGTTCATCAAATTGAGAA
The DNA here is from genome assembly GCA_016839625.1 of Candidatus Hodarchaeota archaeon. Taxonomy (GTDB): domain Archaea; phylum Asgardarchaeota; class Heimdallarchaeia; order Hodarchaeales; family Hodarchaeaceae; genus Hodarchaeum. The sequence continues at coordinate 11,182 of JAEOTY010000326.1, read as the reverse complement.
TATAAACGCTCAATTTCGTGTTGAAGTCGCTCCTCCAATGCTTTTTGTCGTTCAATATGGTTTGCTGTCTCTGTTATGGTTCTCTCAATATTCAACTTTTTCGTTTGAAGACCTGAGAGAGATTCTCGTTGTTCTTGAATCAATTTCGTTAATTCTGCAGGATTTTGTTCTTGGTCGTCAAAGTCTTGTTTGGCGACTTCAGGATGTGCTGCAAGAAAATCATCGATCTTGTTTTGGAGATTATTTACAATTTCTGTTTTGGAATCTAATTTCCGTTGTAATAACCCTCGAATTCGCCGATTTTTTGCGATTTTTTGATCATAATCAGCCTTTTTTTGTTGATAGAGTTTTTCAAGTTCTTCTTCAGATAGCTGATTTAATTTGTCTTTTGTTAGCAACAGCATTCCCTTTTAGATTATGCTAGGTGTGTTTTCTCTTTCATTCTATTAATTCTTTTTCCATTTCCAGTTCTTTTTAAGATTTCTGAAATGAAAACTATTTCATCTTTGAAGCGGTGCGATTGGAGATTTTTGAGCTCTAATTCAAGCCAATAAAGGATCTCCGATCATCATTCTCTAAAACAAGTATTTTATCATAAACATCGGTTACCACACCCTCATAAGCTACTCCACAATTAGAAATAACTCGAATCAGTTTTTCACCCGAGAGATAGGCAATCTTTTCCATAGTAAAACTCATTTTTTCTTCTCTCCGTGATTAAAATAATATCTCTTCCAAATGCAGCATCAAGGTGCAGGTCAAATTGATGGTTTAGACATGTTGCATTAAGATCAATTAGAGGGTCAATAGTTCCAAAAGCTGTCGTTTCTGCTACCCCTATTATTGCTATAGTGTTTTTTGTAATAGCTTCTTCCGCTAATTTGAGGTCAATCTGACCTTTACAAAGAAAATAACTAACTCCCGTTTGACGACATAATAAGTTCAAATCGTATAAGTATAACATTGTTATTCTTTTCAACCGAAAATTGAAATCTAAGTTAGAAGGAATTAAACAAGGAATTAAAGGTAGAAAAAAGAAGGAGATGTCCTCCTTAAAACCATTACTACTCATTTTTTTTCTTTTTTATAACTACAAGGCCTAAAACTATTACTGTTACTGCTACCAGTAAATAGACTGAAGGAAAACCTAAGGCATCAGTGGAGGGAGAAGTAGATTGGTTGTTTAAGGAATCAGAGGATTCTTGACTAGTTGCATCATCAGGTGGAGTTTTAGCACCTTCAGTCCAATAATTGATAACCTGATAAACCATGTTCAAATCTGTATCTTCAAAAGCATAAACAACAAACCCAAAGTTGTATTTGTATTCATCATAGTCATCCTCATGAATGTCTCCAACTGTACCTCTATAGTACAGGGATTCTCCTATCGTTATAGCATAAGCAGTTGTTGATGAATAGGTACAACTCGCGGAAATTCCCCAACCACAAACGCTGACACCATATGCTATAGAAGTGGATAATGTACGAGATTGTGATTCTGTAAGTGATTCAGAAACAGTAATACTTGCTGTTATTGACCCAGTTCCTTGTCCTACTGCGAGTGGATCAGTATACCAGTATGGTTGAGACACAATAGTGTTATAATCAGTAAAAGAAGGATAAGTGGAAGCATCTCCTAGTATATGACTAAAAACTCTTTCTTGTAGATGATACCCAGGATACTGTTCCTCAAAATAATCTAAATCCCATTTAAAAAGACTAGAACAAGTCGGTACATTTATTTTCACAATGTCCCCAATAGCACTTGCATTGGTCGGATGACTGTTTATTTGGTAATCATAATGACTGACGTCTGTTTTCGCAAAAATAATACCATTCTTATCAGAAATGGAGTAATAGGTTGCTCTGGCAACAGTTTTAGTTGAACTAATTTCAGTAGCTAATGCATGGGATAATGTTATAGACAATCTTGTTGAAAAAATATCTGGAATGAATTCTGCTTCCCAGGATAACGTAACCGCTGAAGTTATACTTACTGATTTTGATTCGGTTTCAGAGGATGTGCCCTCTTCACCAAAGAATGAACAACAAGAACCATAATTTTGGTTAATATTTTTAATTGAGGGGGGAGCAGCTATAACAACCATGATTTCTGGATCTGTTATTGATGTGGCAGGAGTACTCTCACCAACATATTCTAAAACGACTCCATCTTGGTGGACATCAGCTAATGCAAGAACTGGATTAGCAGTTCTCCGGTCAGTTTTATATCCACCAAGTAATTCCAGACTACTACCATCATATTCATAAAAACAGGTCACAATTTTATGATACAGCTGGTCAGGACCATCCGCAATCTCGGAAGCAATGATTATTTCATCAACCCCATTTAGATCAAGGTCTCCACAAACAACTTCTCCTTTCCCTAAATTGTCATCAATGTTTGAATTAGCCAACTCCGCATAATCAGCATCTGCATCGTCCCAGAGCCATAAATTCATGTCATGGCCATCCCAATCAGTTGAAAAGAAAACAATTTCATCTTTGCCATCTGCATCAACATCACCTAAATCTACATCAGCATTCTGAGAATTATCATTATTGTCCCATCTGTGTAATTGTTGGTAATTATTGAGTGCATCATCAAAAAGCCAACCTTCCAGATCTCTATCAAAATCGGTGGAGTCATATCCAAGAAAGACTATTTCATCACGGAAATCACCATCAACATCACCAGTTGCAGTTTTAAAACCACATGCATCAAAATCCTTTTCATCCCATGAGTAACTAATCACAAAGTCTCCCATTTGATAATCAATGATCCAAGCTTTAAAATCATAAACATATAGAGATGTAAAAGTTACAACAATTTCAAGAATTCCATCACCATCAAAATCTCCTGTCGCAGAATCAAGGCTTTCAACAGTATATCCAGCAAAAATAGATTCAGCCAAAAGTCGATCTACAGAATTGATTGATGAACGATCAGGACTAAAATTAAATCTCCACATATACATTGTAATATTATGACTTATATAATCCCATACAGCAATGAATACTTCATCATGCCATTTTTGATCAAAATCTCCACAAACTACTGTTGGCATTTCATAATTATCATCATTATTAGAGATTGCAAATCTGTCGTAACCTGTGAAATAATCATTAAACATCCAGGCATTTAAGTCATCCCCATCACCATCTGTAGATACTAGGAACATTTCCAAGAGACCATCTCCATCAAGGTCTCCCCAAGCGATATCTGGATTAACAGAATTATCATCATACTCAAAAATGGCATTATCTATAGAATGATGTATTGCATCATCATAAATGATACCATTTAAATCAGTACTAGCACTATCTTGACCCCACACTACTATTTCAGGAAGTGGCAAAGCGGTCGTCCTATTATACCTCAAGGGCGCACTTACTTTATCTATTCGATAATCAGTTTTAGAAAGGAGAATGTTAGATTCTTGTTGTTCTTCATAATAACAAGATGTGAGCCTGTTATTGATTTGTTTTGAGTCAATTTTGCAGTTATTTATTACTTGATCTCGTTTTGCTTGAAAACCATAAAAAGTTGAGAAATATAGAGTATTAAATAACAATACAATTATTACCAGAGAATATACTGATTTTCTTGGTTCTCTCATTTTATTTAATTCCCATTTGAATAATTTTACTACAGGATACTAGCTTTCATGTCAATAGAAGATTTTACGCTTAATTTGAGTAGGTTAAAAAACAAAGTTAGAACATGTATTATAAGAAAATTTACCTTAAAAACCTATCCAGAATTGCTTTTTCTATCCAAAATTAGCAAAAAAGATTTACAAAACTGTGAAAAAAATTCTTCTATCTTATCCATTTTATCGAAAAAGCTAAAACTAAGGTTAATCGGTATTTTTTTCTTTTTTAGTTTCGCTCTGATGTGGGATATTTTTGAGCGATAGCGAGAAAAAAAATAACAATTAAAATGTGAAATATTAAAGCAATTAATGTAAAATCGTCTATCAAAGGAAGTTCCGGATTAAATTGAGATGTAATGAGAGTAAAGAAATTATTATACTTTCGTACTCTCTAATGAAAGACCTACAGTCATTCCTAGAAATTTCACTATACTAATGTCCACTTACATAATAAAAACAGCGTGTTACGAATGAATAATGAAATAACCTTTTTCCATTCCCGAATTTGCCCTCGTTGTGTTCGTGTTCGACGATTATTAAATAAAATTCAGGAAGAACATCCCGATATTGTTCTCAAGAAGACCGAATCACTAACTAGAGTTCTCAGGCGTAAAGTTTATTCCCTTCCTGCTATTAAAATTAACGATACTTTCATTTATGGAAAGGAAATAACAGAAGAGCGGATATTGAGCGAGTTAAATTTATCATGATCTTTATTACTGATCTATTAGTTGATCTATCAGAAATAAAAGTTCCTCGAGCTTACTTTTTCCAGTTGGAGGCATTAAAACAAAGCGGAGACACCCATTTACAATCGATGTTGTCCACCCATTCTTCCAAAGCTTTTTATGTAATTCAGAGACATCTAAGGGGAAATCAATAGGTGTTTTAACTCCTAGGATATTGATTGATGGTTCTATGGGAATTTTCAGTCCCCGTTTTTCCAATTCTTTAGCTAGAAATTGAGTATTCTCTACACATGAAATGACTATTTCTTGATATCCATCATATCCGATTTCATTCCATAAGGACTGAAAGGCAATGGTGGAGGCTCCTGACCTAGTACCTGTGATAGTTGATTGTTTTGGCATTCCAGCTAAATATGGTAGTGTAAATTGGATAGCTTTAGGATAGGAAGTATTTCGCCACAATAATCCTCCTCCAGGGATGGGAACATGGCCCATCTTGTGGATATCAACAGTAATAGATGCCACTGCTTTTAGATCAAAAGAAAGTGAGTATTTTGTCTTTGAATGGGCTAAAAACGGAAAGACTAGGCCCCCAAATGCAGCATCAATGTGCATGTCTAATTTATGGTTTAGACAGATTGTATTAAGATCACTCAGAGGATCAATTGTTCCAAAAGCTGTCGTTCCTGCTACTCCTATTAACGCAATAGTGTTTTTAGTAATAGCTTCTTCTGCTAATTTAAGATCAATCTGATATTTAGGAGTAGTAGGAATTTTTATGAGTTTTAATCCTAATAAATCGGCAGCTTTATCAAACGATATATGCACAGACTCAGGAACAACAATCTCAGGTGAATCATTTGTCCTAAAATTAGTCCTTCTTTTGTTTCGAATGGCCCATAGAGCTGTAATATTAGCTTCTGATCCACCAGTGAGAATAGCACCTGTACCCGAGGCAGGGAGGTCGAACAGGCTACCCAAAGTTCTAATCACTTGCAGTTCTACTTCTGCTGTTCCTGAAAATAATGCTGGATCACCTAAATTTTTGGTTAAATTATCAATAAAAACCCCGGAAGCAAAACTATGTGCATTACTGTTCATTGAACTTAGAATTTGCCCATTTGAGTATGTTAAATCCTTAGCTAGCTCTTTATTCACTTGATTTCGTACCATGAATTGCAATGATGATTTTTCTCCAAGGAAATGTTATTGCTGTCTATTTCCCTCAACTCATAATTCATACAAAAGGTTTTGGGGCTAACATGTCATATTGTGTATATACAGTGTGGTTCACACTAACTATTTTCTACTTTTGAAAAAACATTACCTGAAAAACCCGAATTACATGATTTTCGATGTTTTTAACTTGAATGGAGAAATATATGGGTTGAAAATCCTTGCTATTTAAAAGAAATGTAACTAAATTCGAAAAATGTATTCAATCAATCGTTTTCAAGATAATGATTTCTAGTTCCACGGCACTCTGGGCTTCATTTTCCATTTTTCCAATTTTCAACGACTTCATTTGCCTCTTTAGCATATTCCAGCTTTTTTGCATTAAGCAGAGAATGATGGTCTTCCTCAAAAAACTCAAAATAAGAGCAATTGCGGCACTTTGCATATAAAAGTAGTTTAGGTATTGTTTGTGGTACCCTCACAAGGTTACAGTTGCTAATTGAGCAAACAAATCTACTAAAAGATTTCACATCTACATTAAGAAACTCTAGTGTGTCAATGTAATTGAAGTCAATTTGCGTATTAGTATCTGATAGATCCAATAAGTCTTCATTAGTAATTGCTAGCTGTTCCTGACGGTTGATTGAAATTTTTGAGTTTATGTTCAGTAGCTTACTTAAACTCTCCGCAGAAAAGTCAGGAAATACTCCATCAAATCTAGAGATGAAATCTTCCATTAAAAATGTAAGAACTTCACCTGGAGAATAGTTTAACTTCTTCGATAAATAATAGAAGTCATTGTAGAGAAATTCATCGACCTCTTGTAATAAGAGGTTTAAGGATTGCTCATCCGAGTGATCTTTCTGAATACAACTTTTTTCTGCCTCTTTAAGTGCATTAAATTCATCAATCATTATCTCTCTTTCAAAAAGAATTTGATCCAGTAGAGAATGCATTTCCTCGTAAGTGATTTTTTTCTTTAGAAAATTAGCGCGATATTCTTCTATTTCTTTAGAGAGAAGTGTTCTTAATTGGATTGGGTTAATGGCTTTAACACTCATTAGATCACAACCATTATTTAATCGACCTCAATTACTCTTTGGAGGATGTGTTCTTTGATGTATCCCCTTCTCCCTCTACATCATAGATCTCTATTTTCTCACAGAAATCAATTTTTGAGTATAAAATGAGTTTGGGAAAAATGGATGGTATTCTAACAGTATCACAATGACTTACATTCCTAACATAGCGATTAAATACATCACGAGTCACATCAGGAAGGAAGGTAAGTCTACTAATATGTGAGAATGCAATTCTAGCATTTGCTTCCTCAAGATCAGCCTTACCAACTTCAAGTTTATCATAGTGAGAAATTGATACCCGCTCAAGTTTAAAATTGTTGAACGTAGTTCGAGCTCTTAAACCTGGAAGATGATTAATAGAATCATCTAAATCTCTAACAATCTCTTCCATCATTTTGGTGATAGCGTCTCCTAAGTTCATGTCTAGATTTCTTATCTTACGTGAAAATTGGTCATAGGTGTCACTATCAATACCACGAATAGTAACATTCTTTAATTTAGCTTTCTTTTCCTCCCAATCTTCATGATCGGATCTTAATCCTTCTTTAACGTTTTCGTGTTCTTTTTCTTGATCTTTTTTTGATTCATTTTCATTCATGTGATTTACCTCCATATTAATTTCCAAGATAAAGCGCGCATTATATGCAACTCATGTATGACATGTATGACTTTATATTTATAAAGGTTATCTTTTGGAATTCTGCACAAATGATAGGTAATCTAGACATAGAGGGGAATTACATCGATATATGCTAATCATGCATGACAATGCGCGTTGCAACAAAAAAATTATTCATTTCATTATCTTGAGAAAAGAAAAGTATTTATATGGATAAATATGCTTGTTCGAATAAGATAGTTTATTTGAATAAGGGTATTTAAAATGCAACGGGATATTCGATATCTGCAAGAACGGAGTGTAAACTTAAATCGCATAACAGACCGGCTTGTATCAACTTTTAATAAATTTGCTGACGAATATTTGAAAGTTGAGGGTAAGATTGATCCAATTTATTTTTTTAGAAATGGAAAGATCGTCCAATACGTTACAGTAGAAGATGACGGTAATCCAGAGGAATCAGTTGTTCTAGCATTGGATTCAGCTGGTTTATGGATTTTACTAACTGATCCAAATGAATTAGATAGTATAGATGAGCTACCATCACTTACGAAAAGCAATCAGCAAAAATTCAGTGAGCTTCCCTCTAGAGTGCAATATCAATTAATTTCAGATTTACCAGAGATCATCAAATTTTTTGCTGATGAAATGAAGCATAGAGAAGAACATGCACAGGAAATTCTTAAAAAATTGGAAATAATTGTTGAGGATTTTAACTCAAAGGAAGATAATCAATAACATCTAATAATTGAGTGGATTTATATTGGAATTATCTTCCAACTCCTTTTCAGAAACGAAGAAAAAGAACAAAACTCCCAGTAATCACCATTCCTGTGATCAAGGTCACTATGACCCAGAGGTTTTGAATTATTTGTCTATAGCTAAAGAAATTCTTAAAAATTACTATAAAGATTAGAATCGATTAGGATAGTTCGTTTCTTGCTCCAGTTCGTGAAGAAGGTGTTTTTCTTCAAACTTTTTATGTCATAACCTGCCAAATAGTCTAAAAATAAAGTCTTCTAAATTATCAGAGAGCCTGGATAAGTTTAATGCGAATTTGTCATAATGTGGACAATAATCATCAAGAATCGCCTGATGGTTCTCGAAATCCCAGATAACTGGGTAAAATTTACATCCCTCAGGTCGTATTTCATATATTGAACATAATCCTTTCTCATTTAGAAAAAAGCATTGAGATTCATTTGCTTTGTGCTTATTCTGAAGCATTAAATAACCGTTTTCATTTCGAATGGCAAATTCTGTTGGTAAGATTGATGTTGCATGCACGATTCGCTGAACATCTCTTTTTGTTAGAAGCATTTCAGTTTCTACACAACAGTGGTGACATGTGTTTCTCTGACAAATTTGGCCAAAATCTATTTTTTTTGCCATTATTGAGTTCCCTCATGTAATATCATTGGAGTATTGTTAAATATATTTCTTACAACCTGAATAATGAAGACTCAGGGCATCTTTGGCATTTATTTTTCCCAAATGTACGTAATACTTCCTCCTCCTTCCTTAAATCCATTTTTTTGATAAAGATCGAGTCCTCGGGTATTAAATACATCAGTGTACAGTGTCATCGTCTTATTTCCTTGTTGAACTACTTTTTTCATTGTATGTGTAAGAAGTAACTTTGCTAATCCTCTTTTTCTATAATCAGGATGAATGCAAATACAATTTAGATGACGATTTAGGCTACCAAAGATTGGGATAACGAATGTAAAACCAATTAGTTCACTTCCTTTGAACAGAGCGAGTGAGGTATCTTCTTTTAACGTTCTTAAATCGAGTAAGGAGTTAAAATAATCCCATCTTTCTTCTTCATTCTGTTGAAAAAAGAAAGGAGATTGTCCAGCGTTGAATGCCTCATAATAGCACTTGTAGATATCCTCTCGATTACCATTATTAAGTTGTCTGATCTTGAAACCTTTAGGTGTCATAGTTTGTGTTATTTTCTGCTTTGTGAGATCACATTTCATACAAAAATACGTTTTTTGGAAACCAAAAGATTCGTATAAGGTTTGATACTCTTTATTCTTATATTCTTGGACTTCGATTGGAATGGTAAGGTCAATTTTTTCGAATCCATTCTCTTTAATCCAGTTGATAGCTTCTTCTATAAGCTTAGAGCCGATTTTTTGAAAATCTCTCTCTGGTAAAACAATCGGATGTCCATTTAGAATTGATCCAGGATTTAGCTCGACTGTTGTGTTATTCATGATATAGAGCATCAACCAGCCAACCAAATTCCCTTCCAAACGTGTTTGAATAATAAAAGCAGGATTCTTCTCAAGATCCTTTCGTAATTCTTCTAACTCTGTGACTATTGTGCTTATCTTCCCCATATACCCAGATCTTAAAACACTAATTAGCGCCGCAATTTCTAAGAGTTCAACATTATCCCATCTTTTTACAGAAAATTCTAATTTCATATTTCTACACTTCAACACGGTTTCGTCTTGTTTCAAGAAATCTAACAGAATTTTTCATATTATGGAGTGATTACTCATGAGTATCATTCTAATTTGACAATAAGATACCTTATAGAAGAATTTGGTCATCAATCTTTTAATATAAGGAAAGTGGCAATAGAAAACGTACACAAAAAGTGAAAATTATTGAGGTTTTGAAAACCAACCTAGCATGAACTAATGCTGAATTCTGATCGTGAACAACTTTTATCCAGATAAGTTTCAACAATTTCTTCTAGTTTAGCCAGATTTTCTTTTAATAGTGAAAAGATTCGTATTAACTGTTGCTTTAAAGCCTCTATTGCTCTAGGATCGCGTACAAAATCAACAAGCTCAAAAAAATTGTTATTCTTTTCAAGTATTTGTTTTTCAGTAATCTGGACAAGTAATTTTTCAATGGACCTTCTTATTTCATGCTTTGAATCCTTTATCCAAGGATAATAAAGACACAGTTCACTACCATGAATGTGATTTGAAAAACTATACTCAAAATCAATGGCCCAAAGGTTTCCTTTCGGAGAAGCAAGATAATTTCCCCCGTGTCGGTCTAAAGCTCCAATCCAAGCCTCAAAGACAAGAAGATCAATTAACTCATTCTTATTGATTGTTTTGGGCAGATTATTAAGGAAAGAAGGTAAGCCGTTGACATCCTCAATCCATTCTTGGATTAAACCAATTGAATAGCCTTTTCTTGCAATAATTGATCGTGGTACTCGTATTCCAAGCTGGGATGCCAGATAGGAAGCAATATACTCTCGGACTAAAGAATTTAAACGTAATTTCTTCCATAACCAGAAAGATTGATGTGTATCAATGAAAATTGTTGCTTGTTCCTCAAAATTTGAGCCCCGAATCTTCTTCGAAAATGAGCTCTGGAGTTCTACCTCGGATTCTATAGGTTGTATTGGATAGAGCTCTATCTTTAAAGGATCGGGAATGTTCATTTGATTTCACCTTTTTTACCAATATTTGGTGAAAAAGACTCAATTTTTGCCTTTGGGGCACAATTCTCACGTCTATCGCTATTTAAAGAGACAGCTAAGAATATGGAGGGAAGATTAACTCCCTATTTTCCATGTAGTATTTTTTTGAATTAGATTTTTGATGTTTTCTAGTGAATTCATCCTCAAGATCAATTCTGTTTTTCGTAGTGAAATTACTCAACGTATGTAATTTCTCGAAAAGGACTAAGTTGCTCTTCAAAAAATAATTACTTTTTGACCAAAGTCATAGTTGCAGTTATTGTTTATTAGAGAAAATACTGGGTTTCTCTTCTTTTGTATCTGGTTGATGCTCGAACGTCTTAATCGCTTCTTCCAGATCAATTAATTTTTTCTTAAGGGTTTCAAATCCTCTCATAAACCTCATAGAAAGGCCTAATACAAAACTAGCGAACAACATTTCGGATCCGCCAATATGAGTATTCAACTCGTACCCTAATTGCATTTTGATAAATGAGAGTGCTTGTCGTCCTTCTAATGTA
>JAEOTY010000325.1 GCA_016839625.1 Candidatus Hodarchaeota archaeon | reverse complement strand
ACTAGGAGATTTTTTTCTTTTATTATCATCTAATGATTGAAATATTCCTCTTTTATATTCACAAAAAAAATTACCAATGCTCATATCTTGCCCCTAGCTTTTTTACCGTTAATTCCTTAACTCTATTTCGGAAAGTACGACACCCGTCCTTACTTTTCAGCGATAGAAGGAAAAATTCAATCTCGGGAAGATCGTATGATTGTAATAGATTTAGATTTTGTTCTACCAACGTTTTGTTAGCTTTGTCAATTTTGTTTAGAACGAGTAAGGTAGGAGAATTTGTCGTCGAAGCAATAAATTGAACCATTTCAATATCCAAAGGTATTATTCCTTTCTTCTCTAAACTTGCCACCATAAAATGAAAAGTTGAAATATCAATAATATGGATGGTGAATAACAATTGGTTCGAGGAATCTTCCAAAAAGGTAATGATTTCATCTTTTATATCATTTTCAATTTGTTTGGAACGTTTCGTTATTCGACCAAACCCAGGAAGATCTACAAGATATAGATTCTTAATTAATGGCACTAATGTGAGTTTAAGTGTTGTCCCAGCATATTTTCCAACAGGTTTTTTTGAATGGCTCAAATAGTTTAGTAAAGAGGTTTTTCCTGCATTTGGACGACCTGAAATTGGAATTAAGTATTTAGAACTCATCATCTTAGCTTGAAGAGAATGGTTAAAAAAACCATAGTAATTTGATTCAAACTATCTTGTGTTTTCTCTCCTTTAAACCATTAATCAATAGCGCTAGAACCAGCAGAATCCTCATTATCATTTTCATCTGCCAATAATTCGTCTATCCAGTCTCCAAAAACATCAACACGTTCTTCAATTGGTCGAATAGGCCTAGATGCCTGAACTTTGCACTTACCGCATTTAATTACTGCTATATTAATTTTTCTATCAACATCAATGTGAACTGACTTTCCTGTTCCGCATATAGGACAATCAAAAACAGTTGGAAGGGTAGGAATAGGTTTTGTACGCACAATTCGTTTTCGTTTTCGGCCCAAAGGAATACTCTCCTATTTTCTTTTTGAACGACGATTGTTCTTTACCTGTTTGAGTCGTCGGGCACGCTTTGTTTCCTTAGAAGAACTACTAACCTCTACAGAGATAGGTTCCTTGACTTCTTTAGCTGAAATTTGAGGTTTAGGCTTCCTAGCTATCTCTTCTCCAGATTTTACAATTGAAATTTTCCGACCAGAACCAACCATAAAGGACACGCTTCCAACAAGGAAAAAGAAAATTGCAATGGTAGTCATTAAGATCAATAGCAATATTACTTGTTCTGAAGGAACTTGGGGAGGAAGAGTCTCTGGGTTTTGTTCTGATAACCAAGTAAAGATATTAAGCCATAATAAGGAATTATTTTCACTTTCATACCAAGAGGAATCTGAAAAAGGAACTATTAAATCGCTAAACATGACGCTGGATCCTCCTAATAAGATTCGTGCAGCGACATCAAGTTCTCCAGATGATCCAAGTAAAACAATATCTGAAGAATAGGAATGAATGTCCCCGAGAATTGTTTCAGCATACGCTTTTTGTGGGGCTAAAATGACCTCAGTTCTAGGATTAATGATCGAACACGAGTAAGTTACAATAGATGTAATGTTTTTGTCAGTAGATAGAATTTCATGAGACGAACTATTCAATTCAAGTAATAAATATCTCGAATATCCTGTATCGTTTGAAAATTCATCAAGAACAACATCAGTTTGTTTGATACTGTCTGTACTGTCGGAATAAGTCCAGAAAGACCCTACTGAGGAAACTGTTTCAGAACCAAGTCCCGTCAAAAGGTCATTAAATATATCTCCATGACCATTAAGACTCTCATTGTCTTCATTCAGGGGGTTCGCAAGTAGAAACATTGACTTCCCTTGGTTGATGAAGTTACTTAAGTAATAACGTTCCACGGACGAATAGAATTCTTGGGGATTCGTAGAGACAAAAATATCGACCCCCTCAAAACTGGAACTATTAAACTCATCTGTATTATAGATTATTTCCATATTATTTGCTCTTAAATCCGAAATAGCTTGGCTATACAACGAGTGATTGAAAAATTGGCCATGTCCTTCATCAAATAAGACAATAATTGGATCCTCCACTATTGTATCAGCAGCTCCAACTCCAAATACGGTAGTAAGGCTTAAAATCATACACATAGTTACATAAAGGGGTATTTGTTTTGATCTTAAAGACACAGCGCCTTCCTCAACATATGAAAATTTCTCATTGGTTAAGAAGCTCTTATTAAGGCTAGAATTTTCAAAAAAGAGAGAAAAAGCAAATATCTTTTGTGTCTTTTCTTCTATAAAATTGCTGGTGACTCTCAACAACAACAACTAAAAATGGCGACTAAATCTTCTCTACTTGATTTAAAAGAAGAATTAAGACATAGATGTACTTATAGTGTCGGAAATATTATAATCAAGGCAACTGGAGAAAACAACATGGTAACAGCACAGATGGTTCCCAGTAAATTATTGATTGAAGCCATTTCAGACGAATTAAGGTCTAATGACAAAGTTTTTCAACCACCCAAGTGGGCTGATTTCGTCAAGCTAGGGGTCTCCCGAGAAAACGCCCCAGAACAAAGAAAAGACTGGTGGTTCGTCCGCGTTGCTTCAATCCTGAGAAAAATTTATCTACACGGACCGATAGGAGTTATACATCTCCGAAAACTGTACGGTGGAAGACGGGACCGAGGAAGTAAGCCAGAAAAGACATTTAAAGGGTCCGGGGCAATAATTCGTCTAGCCATCCACCAGTTGGAAAAAGGAGGTTATGTGACTCTAGTTGCTGGTGCTAGAGGTGGAAGAGTTGTTACACCTGAAGGTCGAAGCTTTGTAGATAGTATGGCTTATAAGGTTAAACAACAAGTTCCTGAATTAACTTCATATTAATCTCCAAACGAAAAATATTTCATGATTCACTGAAAGAATGATAATCTTAATAGTTCAAATCATTGTAATTTCATAAAATTTATTGTCAAACAAATCCCAAGAATCTTCTTAATGGGACTATTTGAATTCTCTTAATGAGGTTTAGCATCAATGGCGGAAGAAGATCCTGAATTGGAAGCACTTCGTAAGAAACGACTTTCACAGATTCAAAATGAACAACTTTCTCAAGAGCAAATGGAGGAACAACAACGCCAAATTGAGAACCAACGTCAATCTATCCTAAAAGGAATCTTAACTAATGAAGCACGAGAACGACTCTCCAATATCAAGCTTGCAAAACCTGACTATGCAACAACCCTAGAAAACCAATTGATTCAACTTGCACAAACAAGACGTGTGTCTGGAAAAATCAATGATGATCAATTGAGACAACTCTTGAGGCAACTAACACAAACAAAGCGAGAAAGTAAAATCACGTTCAAACGTAGATAAGGTTAAGGTTAACAGTAATGACGGTAGTCGTTCAGTTCTCATGGTCAAGATTGGAGGGATTAGGTTTGATAGCTGCAGCATTAGGTTGGGGATTTCTAGCTCAAATTCCCCCAACATTTTTCGCAGTGGTTCTTCTCTATTTCGATTTTGAAACGTATTTTATTGCTATTGGAGGAACTATCCTAGGGGCAAGCGTTATCCTCGCAACAATTTCCTGTTCACTTACGGAGGACTGGAATGACACAACATTACCTTCACTGAAAGGAGTGACTTCTTTCTCGATAATTTTCACTTTAATTTTTTTAAGTGGATTTTTCCTTTTCTTTTTCATTGAACCAATTTTTCCACCAGAGCTAAGCGACTTGGAGCCAGGCCAAAGGTATTTTTCTGCCATGACATTAGCTTTAACCATAGTTGGGATAGCTACAGTAATAATTTACAAGGTAAAAGACTTTCTTCAAGAGTAATTCTTCTATTAGAAGTGATCTAAAAACATATCAATCAAAAACTTTCGTAGTATTCATCGTTATCACTACGTCTAGATCAAGTACGGTTTTAACATGCTTGATTGCACAAAAGAATTCTTAATAGAGTCAAAATTATGTCCAAAAATCTGTTGGTATACTGAAGTAGACTCAACTAACAATGTAGCTAGAAGGTTCATTGAAAAAGAGAACCATATTGGGTTTATGGTGGTTGCGGAAACACAAAAAGCGGGTAAAGGTCAGGGAGAAAGACTGTGGGAGTCTCCTCCAGGTGGTTTATGGAGTTCGTTAGCAATTTGCCCAGAATTGGAACCATCTTTATTAGGTGTGGTTCCTATCCTATCAGCTGTAGGTACCGCTAAGGCTATGGAAACTTTTGGTATCAAAGTAATGTTAAAGTGGCCAAATGATTTACTGATCAAACGCAATTTGAAGAAAATTGGAGGAATTCTTGTAGAGAGTAAGGTGTCACAACAATCAGTAGATTATTTAATAATTGGTATAGGTCTTAATATCAATAATAGAATGGAACAATACTCTCCAACACTCCAAAGACGAATTACAACCGTTCATGAAGAATTTAAAAAAGAATTAGATCTTGAATTATTGCTACAAAGAATAATTCTTGAAATTGAATACTCTTTCGAAAACCTAAGGATGTACGGTACCCTAAGCCTACTTGCTGATTGGAAAAAAAGGGATAATATTCTGGGGATGAGTATTGTAGTTCAAAGCCCTGAAGGGAAATTTCAAGGCAAGGCAGTTGATATTTCTCCATATGGTCAATTGATATTAGAGACTCCAGATTTTGAAAAAATTGTTATCTCTAATGGTACTATAATCCTTCCAAAGGCTAAAACCTGAATATATTTTCATGGGGGATATAGTAAGGAAACCTTCAAAATCAAAGAGTAAATCACCAGAAAAAGACTTCTGAGGCTATTCAAATTTAGGTTCATTAACTACTTACGCTAGGT
>JAEOTY010000037.1 GCA_016839625.1 Candidatus Hodarchaeota archaeon | reverse complement strand
TGTTCTTTTGTGGCAGTATATCCTGGGGCGGCCTCTATTCCAATTACTCCATTCTTCTCGGCTAATGCCTGAAGAACAGTATCTGGAAACAAACGTTTGTATGGTATCAATGCCCGAGCTCCTGCGTGAGAAATAATAATTGGTTTCGTACTGGTCTCGATAGCATCCAAGGCTGTCTGATCACTGACATGACTAACATCTATAAGCATCTTCACCTTGTTCATCCGAATAATACAATCGTACCCAAAGTCTGTTAACCCCCCATCACGTAGTTCCTGCAAACCAGAACCCAACATATTGGATTCGCTGTAATTCAAACCCATTGACCTGATCCCGAGTCCATACAGAATATCTATCCGATCCACTTCATTCTCAATGCATGAAGCAGATTCGAGTACAGCAACCCACGCAAGTTTCCCAGTTCTATGAGCCGTGATGATATCATCCACTTTTGTACAATGAATAACAAAGTCTTGGTGTGCAATATCACATAACCTATGGCCTAAGTCATGGATCGTATCACTCCATTTCCATCCATGTTTTGAAGTAATTAACGCACTTCCATTCATCAAATTATCAAAAACTGCATCCAATCCAGATTGACTTAGTGCCTCATATGCCATTACTTCTCGCCCCTCTTTCCACATATTGATTGACTCAGAAGGTTCTTCAGGCATAATCGTCGGATGTTCGTGCAGATCTATTACAATATCCTTTTCGAGGATCTCCTCCACCCGTTCTGCTTCAGATTTCGATAGTGGGACAATATAGGCCCACTCTCTTTTGATAGCTTCCCTTAATTTGAATGATTTGTAATCTATACTTGGTGACAAATACTGAAATGCCTTATAACCAGAGTACTTTTTGTTTCTTCCCATCTTTATTCATTCCTTGGCCAATTTTGTAGTTTTTTTCTTATAAAACTGAATTATGGAAATTTCTTTTAAGAATGAACCTTAATACCAGAGGAAGTTATATTAAGGAACTTCTTTAAATAAGAAAACTGTTTCGTTTTTCCCATTAATTTGGTTTCCTATTTTCTGATAATGGAGCGCTAAAGATGGCAAACAGGACTATGGCTGTTCTAAAAGCAAATATTGTAAGGAATTTACGTATTGATTGGTGTTACAAACTTAATATGATTACTGATCTGGCTTGGTTAGCAGTAGATGTCATTACATTCCTCTTTCTAGGCCAGATGGTCGCTTCAAGTGATATTGATGGTTTTCTTTATGAGGGATTTTTGAAAGAATTTTTAGTGGTTGGTGTTATTTACTGGGTGATCTTCACTCGAGCATACAAAGATGGGGTTTCTGTTATTCCCAATGAAGCAGCCTTAGGTGCATTAGGTTTCATTATCACAAATGATGTTAGTTTAAGTGATCTTATTACAGGCCAATTTTCTTCTAGCACAGTTAAAACTTCAGTGACTCTAGTTGTATTTGTTTTACCAATAATTCTTATCTTATCATTCATTCCTGCGGGTGACGCAACAGTATTATCCAGTGATCTGATAAAAAACATGATAACCCCAGAGATTCTCTTATTGACCCTTCTGATTCTTGTTGTCTCCTGGATCTTTATGCTTGGAATAACGATTATCGCTTCAACACTTAATGTTATTTTTAAGAAAAGTGGTCCATTAACATTCTTATTGTCGTATCTGGTAACCATGCTGAGTGGCTACTTTTTCCCGCTCGAAGTACTGCGTTCATTTGGACTTGGGTTTCTTGAACAAATCTTATATGTGATACCAACAACTGGAATGCTGTATAGTCTCCGTACTATGTTAATTCTTGGGCCAACTTCAAGTTCCTATGATTTACTAGCAATTATTTCTGGAATCTTCATTAATGGATTCATAGCAATTATTATCTTAATTTTAGCTTTATTTATTATGAGAAAGATCACTAAGAAAGCCGCTTATAGTGGAACATTGGAGTTTTATTAGGAGAGGATCAAATGGCACAAACTACAGGCGATAGAGAAATAGTAGTTCAGGATGTTCACAAATTCTTCGGAGAGAAGCATGTTCTGAAAGGGATTACTTTTCATCTGCCAGATGAAGAAAATTTAGCGATAATTGGTCCTAATGGTTCAGGTAAAACAACTCTTTTGAGAACCCTTGCCTCAATCTATCTTCCTGATAAGGGGTCAATTAAAATTGGTCATTATGATCTTGTTACAGAAACACAACAAGCCAGACAACTTTTATCCTATGTTTCTCCTAACTTATCATTCCATAAGAAATTGACTCTAGAGAAGACTCTTGAGTATTTTGCGGAATTACAAGGAGTAGCATGGAGAGATCAACAACAATTAATGGATGATGTCG
>JAEOTY010000324.1 GCA_016839625.1 Candidatus Hodarchaeota archaeon | reverse complement strand
GATGAAATCATTAACCTGAAAGTTTTGAAAGCGATTGAAAAGGGGCTTAAACCTGTCTTATGTATTGGTGAGACTGCAAAAGAACGTGCTGAAGATCGTGTGGCAATAGTTAATCAAAGTCAATTAGCTGGAAGTCTCAAAGGGGTATCAGAAAGACAGCTCCAGAGTATAATAATTGCATATGAACCAGTTTGGGCAATTGATAATAAATTTTTAAATCCTGATACTGAAATAAAACCTGCAACTCCAAAACAGGCGAGTAACGCACATAGAATCGTTCGTGATTGGGTCAGACAACATTATAGTAATACCGCAGCCGAAAGGATTCCAATCATTTATGGAGGTTCTATGAAACCGAGTAACGCACTTTCACTCCTAGCCCTTGAAGACATTGATGGCGGACTAATAGGTGGTGCATCTCTATCAGCAGACACTTTTGTCCCAATCATTCAAACTGCTGAACAACTCTCAAAAGAAAAAGGGGAATTTGAATGGGAGGATAATACTTTGCGGTTTCGAGATTAATAACTCCAATCCGCGTTTTTTTCACCGTCTGTAATATATAACATCTACTTCTTTCAACATGTAACCTTTCTTCTATTCCACTGGAAGTTTTTTATAGGTCAAGTGGTAAGCTAGTTTTACGTGGGTTTGGATATTAAAACCCTTCAGGAGTGTATTAAGATGGCAACTTACAAAGTTATTCAGCTAGTCGGATCGTCACCTACATCCTGGGAAGAAGCAGTAAATAGTGCTGTTGAAAAAGCTTCTTCTACTCTTCGCGATTTACGCATTGTAACAGTAGACGAGCTAGATTGTAGAGTCGAAGAAGGAAAGATAACTGCTTATAGGGCTCGAGTCCGTCTCAGCTTCAAAATGGAAGACGATTAACGGTTTTAATACCGTTTTCTTCATTTTTTTTCTTAGGAACTATACTTTAGGCCCTTACTTAAAGAGGGAATTTAATTTTCATACAATATACGCCTACTCAACTTATTGGACAGAAGAGATTTTAAATGAGCAATAGAAAATACCCCAAAAGACCTTGGGTTAGCGCTCACGCGATAATTTTTGATAGAGAGAGAAAAATTCTTTTGACTAAAAGAGCTGCACCTCCGAAAGCGAATTTCTGGTTTCCACCAGGGGGAGCAATTGACCTAGGTGAAACAGTGGAAGAGGGAGTAATGCGTGAAATCATGGAGGAAACTGATATTCGAGTTAACAATTTACGATTTATCAATTACATTGATGGTATAACTCGTGATGTCAAAGGTAAGGTGATTTACCATTTTGTGGTTTTTATGTATGTAGCTGATTATTTAAAAGGAACTGCTAAAGCAAAAGATGATGCTTTAGATGTTAAATGGGTTTCAATTGAAAAAATTCAGTCAGAATCAATTCCTGTTCCGAGGGAATTAATATCAATACTGAACAAAATCAATGACTGATTTGATTTTTTTTTGTAGATAGAATGAGCATTTTTAGGTTTAATCAGTTGCGTAATTGGTGATTATCCTCTTAACAGCTGTCATATAATCTTCAGGGCCATATAACAGAAGATCATTATGTCCAGCCATAGGAATAATTAAGATATCCTTTTCATCTGCCCCAACATTCTTATGAAGAGCGACCCCGTCTTCCAAGGGGATAATCATATCATTTTCTCCATGAATGATTAGTGTTGGTATTTTCACTTTCTTAATTAGAGGGATTGTTGATACATCCTCTTCTCTTTCTGGAGGTAAAACTGAGGAAGGAATACCTAATCGCTTGAGCAAATTGTAAGTGTAAGCGAAACCACTTTCTATAATTAAACAAGCGAGTTGATCTTGATAGTGACTAGCTAGTTCAATAGCTGAAGCACTCCCAAGAGAACGGCCCATTAGTGAGACTGGACCAGTAAAGCTATTTGTAACAAGATATTTCCTGAATTGCTGGTAGATAGTGTGGGCATCTGTTATCATATTTGAAAAAGACGGTTGCCCAGAACTTTTACCATATCCTCGGTAATCAACAACAAAGAGGTTTACTCCCATCTGTTGGTATGTGGGACCGATAAAATCGTAATCAGTTGCGATTTCACCATTTCCGTGAAAGAATAAGATCGTAGGGGCGTACTTATAATCAACAGTGCGATAGAACCGTCCTACAATATCAATGTCTTTTTCCACGGTAAATGAGAGCGAGTATGTATCCTCTGTCTCACGAATATTTCCTTGTTGTTTTCTTGGATAAAATATTAATCGTGACAACTCTGATCGATCAAGGAATGATAAATCTCTTTTTGAAGAGTACATTGTTCTCACAAGGTTCAATTGTAATCCTAGGTCATAGGAACTAGAATAGATAGGATGAAATATACACAAATCATAATTGGAGGATAGACAAAGACTGATGCTATTAGGTCATGGATATAATGTTCTCCAAGATAGATAACAGAAAAACAGAAGAAAAAGGACAGGCCAAGGAAGAAGAAGATTATGAGGTACCACCCCCACCATGAGTCACCCACACTAGAGAACCAAGACAACAATAAACCAGCTAGCATCATTCCCAGGTGATTGGACGGCAAACCGTTGTAAAGTAAACCATTTACATTATCAGATTGCTTAAATTTTTGTAGACGGATAGGAATCACTGGAAGCTCACGATCAAACATATCCCATCTAATCGGAACAATTACAGGGTATAGAAATTGAATTGTCATTGATGTTCCCCACGCTAATAGAACAGCACAACCAAAACGCCAAGCATCTTTTCCTTGTAATCCGCAAATGAACCATTCGATAACAATACTGACCATGAACACCCAGAACCACACCTGAATAGTTATGAAATCAAGAATCTTTGCCACTGTCTCGTTGGACCGAAGATTTTGTTGAAGGTATTGGGTCCATTTGGGAGAAAAGAATTTCGCACGGCTACGTACTCGGTCAGGAGTCTGCCATTTGTTCGCGGACAACCAAAAAATGAGCATCACGAACATTAGGATTAACAAAAAGATGTTAAAAGGGACTGAGAAGGCTTCGTTGAATGCCTGTGCTATTTCATCCATAAA
Source organism: Candidatus Hodarchaeota archaeon (assembly GCA_016839625.1). Taxonomy (GTDB): domain Archaea; phylum Asgardarchaeota; class Heimdallarchaeia; order Hodarchaeales; family Hodarchaeaceae; genus Hodarchaeum. The sequence continues at coordinate 3,257 of JAEOTY010000324.1, read as the reverse complement.
ATCACTGATAGTGGCAGTATTTTGAAAACTAGGGCGATATGAAGAAGATTTAATCCAGTTCTTGTATATTACGCTAGCGAATAAGATGATCGTTTCGGACATTAAAAAAAGGATTAATCCTTAATGTAGAATTACTCTGAAGATGTAACTTCAATAGAATCTGAGTATCTTATTGGAGGAAGAAAGACAAATTATTTTGTTCGTTTATAGTCTTTATCATGTTGTAAGAACCCCGATGCATCTAAAAATGATTGAGCTTTCTCAAATTCGGCTTCATCAACTGATACAGCAATATCGACAATTTTTCCTGCGAATCTCAATATATAAAAAGAAAGAAGACTTATTCCTTGATCTTCAAAGAGCCGAGCAAAGTGGCCAAATGACCCTGGTTCATCTGGTAAAGAAACCACAAGAATGTTCTGGGTGGAAAACGGAACCCTAATTTCTCTCAGTGCCTTAATCGTGCCTGCTTCATTGTTAGTGAATAGAATGGCTGTGCAAACCCCAAAAGCTGTTGTACCCGCCATTGAAATAATATCTATGTTATGTTGGCCTAAAGTTTTCCCGATGTCTGCAAGCGTATTACTATTTTCTAGATGAATCACGAATTGTCTCAAATAAAAAACCTCGTGCTACAAATGTATAACATATAGATTAATTTTGAAATAATTTTCCCCACCTGACAGTTTATCCTTAATGGTAACGCAGTCAAAAAGTGTGCTTTTAACTCTATAATATGCTAAAACAGTGTTTTTAGCTCTCTAATATCTGAGATTATTTTTAGAACACTTAAATTATTTATCTCCTTATCCTTATCTCGGGGGGACTGAATCCATAAAGCTTGTATCCCGAATTCTAACGCTCCTTTGATATCTGCATTAATTTCGTCACCAATATGAATAATGTGCTTTTTACTACGATAAGATAATCCTGATAACGCAGTAGTAAATATTTTTGGACTTGGTTTTCTCCATCCAATGTCTCCTGAAAAAATAATCCGATCAAAGTAGTTTCGTTCGATCAGATCATGCTTACGAAGGACATCCCACCCATTTTGAGCCCATGAATGGTTTGATGTTAAAACCAAAGTATAATCTTTTTCCTTTAGATAATCTAACGTTTCATAAACACCAGGAAGCAGATGTATCAATGGCAATGCAGATTCAAAATAGAATTTAATTATATCATGAGCTAATGCTGTTAGATCTGGTGAAATTTCAATATACTGTTTCAAAACCTCAAATAGAACCTCATCGTTACGAAATTCTCTTTCTGTATCTTTATCACGCATTTTATGTCTAATTGCACTATAATAATCGGTAATTATGTCATTAAGAGAAATCTTATGACCCAAGTCAGGGAATTCACGTAAAGATTTTTCCATATGTGACCAGAGATCAAAGGAACTACGATCGATGTACACAAGTGTATTAAATAGATCTAATGAGATAATGTCGAAGGATTTCATTGAGAGACCAATTTTTTAGAGCTTAGTCATGTTCTTAAGATGGGAAATGTCGGTACTTCAGATAAGACAATACTTCATAGAAATATTTACCTCCGAAAATACCAGATGTCTTTAAGCCTCCTAGATGGGGAAAAAAATCGTCGAAATGTAGATGATCAGTGTTTATGGCTATTCCAGGGGCTTGGATTTCATCAAAAAAACGTCCCCAGACCTTTGGATCGTCAGTGTAAACTGAAGTGCGCAATCCATAAGGTGTATTATTAGCTTGGCTTATTGCTTCCTCAAAATCGTGAATTTTCATAACAGGAAGCACAGGCCCAAAGGTTTCATGATACCACATCTTACACGATAAATCCACATTTGTTAGAACTGATGGTTTGTAAAACAATCCAACATCGTCACGCTCTCCCGCATAATTCATTCGATACCCACCTACTTTAAGATCGGCGCCTTTCTTAAGCGCCTCAACGGTCATATCGATGATTTGATACAGAGCTCTAGTTCCAATAGCAGGTAGATCAGTTTTTGAGTCAGAGGGTAATCCAGGACGAAACTGTTCAGCTTTTTCGCATAATGCTGCAATGAAATCGTCAAAAATGGCTTCATGAAGGAAAAGACGTTTCGCAGCTAAACAAATCTGGCCAGATCCAAAAAATCTCCCATGAGCAACAAAATCGGCCACTTTTTCAATATCTACATCTTTCCACACTAAACTAGCCCCACTTCCAGCTAGTTCGGGTACAAAGTGCATCCCTCGTCGAATAGCTCTACTCATTAAATGTAAACCTACATCAGAGTCCCCATAATACACCATAGCATCAAGAGGAGAGTCCTTAACCATATAATTCGCAATAGATTTGCTAGGGCCAATAACAGCTTGAAATGCGCTCAGTGGATATTCCATTTCAGCCATTACCTCCCGAAGCACATAAGCTAATTCCATATTCGTTAATGGTACTCGGGTAGGAGTACGAATCACGGTGGCATTTCCTGCAAAGTAGGAACAAAAGATTGCAAGAAACCCAAGTCCTAATGCGGCATTGTAGGGAGGAAATATCCCGACAGCACCGAAAGGGTACCGATGAAGGATTGTTCTTTCCCCTTCCTTCGCACAGGGTATCTCCTTGGGTCCAATTCTGGAAACTCCAAAATTAACGAGATCCTCATTTAACGCTTTAAAGACATTTTGGGCTTGCCAATCAAATAATCCGACTGGTGTCCCTTCTGCAATCGCAATTTCTTTAAATATTTCATAATGATTCCACATAAATTTGGACATAACAAGAACACTTTCACCGCGTTCTTCAAGGGATAAACCACTACCCAAATCTCCTAATTCACGGTGCATCTGGCCTTTTATTCTCACTGCTTCCTCTGCTGCAATAGCTGTTTCTTTTACATCACCTATTGCATATTTCGCATACTGAATGTCTTCTATTTCTGAAGCAGCAGCTTGTGGCCATCCATGAACATTGATGTAGTCTTTCAATAGACGAATTTCGGGACTTTTTTCTGGGAGAATACCAGTAAATCGTCGTGCCATCAATCGATTTAAGGAACTCTGGGATTTCAAGACCGAAGCGAAAAGAATGCGTGGATCCTGAATGACTTTTTCCATATTAGGAAATGTTCCGATATTCCCCTTTGAAATAATTTCGCCTTTAAGTAAATGTCCGAAAACTTTCATAAATCATCTATCCTAATTATTCGTAAAATAAGCTACTTTAGCAAGAAAGAATGTCTGGTGTAAATCTAAACATCCGTACAAATTTCATGAGGAGATCCATAT
>JAEOTY010000323.1 GCA_016839625.1 Candidatus Hodarchaeota archaeon | reverse complement strand
CTGGTGTTGCTTCTGGTATTACTGGATATGTAACCAATCCTACTGGTCAAGGTGCAAATGTATACGCCAATGTCACGAAGGCTGGGACAAATCAAACGTTAATTGTTGCTCGTGGTGGAGACGCAGTAACTCTTGATCCTGCAGAATGGACAGATGGTCAATCATGGAAAGTAGGACGTCAGATTTACGATGGTTTATACAACCTTCCTGCTGATTCACTTGATCCCGAACCTGCTTTAGCAACAGGTTATACTGTATCGGCAAACGGATTGGAATGGACTTTTACCCTTCAAGAAGGCGTGAAATTCCAAGATGGTTCTAAATTTAATTCCTCAGCGGTCAAATTCAGTTTTGAGCGAGCTAAGTATTGGGATGATAATACGTCTATCTACAAAAAGAACGGCTGGGTTCCCCCTGAAGCTGGTTATTATGACTATATTTACGGTGGCCTTAGTCTTTCAGTAACAGAAGTTGACGAATACACTGTTAAATTCACAATGGCTAAACCATATGCTCCTTTCTTAGCTAGCCTTTCTATGGGTGTTTTTGCGATAGTAAGTCCAGAGTATGTCAAAGCACACAATGGAACTCAAGAAATAGATCGCCTTGGTCTTAATCCTGTTGGTACTGGTCCTTATAACATGACAGAATGGGTATCAGATGCAACCATCACACTGGAAGCGAATCCAGATTATTGGGGCCCTCAACCAAAGTCGGATAAGCTCATATTCGAGGTAATCACAGAAGCAGCTACAAGAATATCAAGGTTAACAGCTGCTACTCCAACAGTCGACATTGTTGACAATGTTGCAGCAACTGATGCTAAAGCTGTTGAAGACGCTACTGGGGTGTCATTGGTCTCTCAAGCTGGTATGAATGTCGGTTATTTAGCCATGAATGCGCTAAGATATCCGTTCAATGACACTACTGAAGAAGATGATCCTGATTTCGGTGGGAAAACCACTCATGCTTCTTTGGTACGACGAGCATTCCACTATGCTATTAATAGAAGCAAAATCATTGAAGAAGTATATCAAGGACGTGCCATACAAGCTAAAAATCCACTTCCACCCTCGTTCTGGGGTTTTAATGACTCTATTGAGGATTATGCATTTGACCAAGATCATGCACGAGAAATTCTACAAGATCTAGGTTACTCAGTTAAAGGTGGAAGAGCAACTGGACCAGACCCCTTAACAGCGCTAGTCACTACTTTTGGTGGATTCGCAGTTTTAGTTGTTTTATACCGAAAGAAGAGAAGATAATTCCTTCTTCCTATCCCCCTTTTTTTTTTATTTTTAGATTCCATTCGATCCTTCTTGAAAATAGAATTTCTGAAATTTCATTGATAGGTCAATACAAATCTCTCAATCTGTCGAATGCTATGAACTCTGATAATCCGTTTAAGAATGAGATACAGCTTGCTTGTAATAACTAACATTACAAAAGTAACTATATAGTATTTCAGTACAACACTTCCAATGCTGATCTCAAAAAAAGAACTAATGAAAGTGTTGATTGAAATAACGCTGTTAAGTACATCCCAAAAAGCTAAAGCAATTGGACTTCTTGGATTTGGCCATAAGAAAAGATAATGAACAAGATTTAGAAAACGATCAAGACCAGACTCCATAAGGATAAAAACAATGAGAGGAAACGCGAGAACTACTCCGATAAGACGTTCTAGAATTAACCGTGGTCCTTGCTTAATTCCGTCTTGATTTTTGAATAATTTTTTTAGATTTTCCTCAGAAATACGATAAAGTTCTCCAATAAAGATAAAGGGAATCAACAGCTCTACCACCGCAACTATATCAATTAGCCCAGGAAGAATTACTTGTAACACCATTGGAAATACAACCATGACAACAAAAGGAAGTGTAAAAGAACCCTCACGAAAATACCTAATAGCACCTGAGACTATTGTTTGTTGTTTAATATTAAGATGTGGAAAAATTAATTTTTGTTTTCCAATATTATTGATGTAATAAAAGACTCCAAATAGTACTACGAAATAAATCCAGACTATTAGCTCCGTAAGGTTTAAATCAGTTAAAATTTCAATAAAATTCTTGATAGAGATGCCTTTAAGAAATTTTACCAGAGCCTCATCTCCATATGCAATTATTAATATAGTATAGGTAAAAAACACACCTAAAATAAGAAAAAGAATCTTTACGCTCTGAAGAATGATGATCTCCTTCTTTGGTTGCTTAACTTGGTGTGATGTATCAGGAGTAATCTCCGAGGTTTCGTCTGGTAATTCTTCAGGTATTGGTTGGGAATTCATGGTGATTCCTCTCTTTATCTCTTAAATCTAGGATCTAAAGCTTCACGTAGACCATCACCGACTAAATTAAATGATATAACAGTCAACAAAATAGCCATTCCAGGAAAAAAAACCAGGTGTGGACCAGAAGCAAAATATTTCCGTCCGTCACCTATCATTGACCCCCACTCAGCTGTTGGGGGTAAAGCGCCTAATCCAAGGAAACTCAAAGCAGCTACTTCTAATATTGCTGTTCCGATACCTAAAGTTGTATAGATAACTAATACACCAAGAACATTAGGAAGAATGTGTTTTGAAAGAATTCGGGGTGTTTTTGCGCCTAAAACCTTCGCAGCTTCAATATATGTTAACTCACGTTCAACAAAGGTCTGTCCTCTTACAATTCTAGCATAGTAGGGAATGTAAACAACTCCAACGGCTAACATTGCATTTTGGAGATTATTCCCTAAAATAACTAAAATAGCAAGAGCTAAAAGAATTGCTGGAAAGGCAAGTAATATTTCAAGGACAATTGAAATCATCGAATCTATTATTCCCCCAAAATACCCTGCTAATAACCCAAAAAATGTTCCTACTGAAAGTGAGACAAGTACAGCCAAGAAACCCACTGTTATTGATATACGAGCTCCATATATTATACGAACAAAGATATCTCGTCCAACATTATCAGTCCCGAAGATGTGTTTATTCGAAGGTGGTTCAAAACTTGAAGCACCTCCTGCAAAAATGTCATTTGGTCCAAAGGCAAAAATTGTAGGGAGATTATAAGTGTACAGAAACTCATCAAGAAAAGAAATGAGAGCTAAAATAAAGAAAAATCCTAAAATAGAAAGCCCAACAAGGGAAGCCTGATTACGACGAAATCTTTTGATGATGATATGCCATGTCGATGCTCCAGAAACTTCTGCCACAGTATCTAAGCCCTCATCGGCTATTTTGTCTTCTTTCATTTTTAATCCCTTTTATGATATCGAACTCTAGGATCCAAATAAGCGTATATAATATCTGTAATCATATTTGCAATCACAAAAATGAAAGCTACTATCATAACAAAGCCCATTATGACTGGACTATCTCTCTTAGTGATACTTTCCCACACAAACTTGCCAACACCTGGCCATGAAAAAATTGTCTCAGTTAAGACCGCCCCAGCCAATAAAGCACCTAAATTTAACCCGATTACAGTTATTGTTGGAATCATAGCATTTTTAGTGACATGCTTTATTACGACTAGCCGTTCCTTTAGCCCTTTTGAACGAGCAGTTCGCACATAATCTTTTCTTAGCTCTTCAAGCATAGAAGAGCGCATCATCCTAGCAATAACGGCTAATGGGATCGTAGCTAAAGCCAACGATGGTAAAACAAGCTGGTTAACCGTTGAATTGAAGAATACCCAATTCCCTTCTGTAATTCCTACAATGAAGGAATCAATAAGATAAAAATTTGTATATTTATGTAAATCGGCACTTAATACTGAACTGATTCTTCCGCTGCCTATGAACCATCCGAGATTTTTTGCAAAGATATCTTGAAGCATAAGTCCCAACCAGTAAATTGGCATACTTACTCCGACTAAAGCAATAATCATAGTAAGATAATCTATTCTAGTGTGTTGTTTGTATGCTGAAATAATTCCTATTGGTATGCCAATAATGCTTGCTAATAACATTGAAACCAAAGTTAATTCAATAGTAGCAGGGAAGCGATTACCCAATTCATACATTACGGGAGTAGAATGAATATAGGATATACCTATATCAAATTCAAAAAATAATTTTTGCAGGAATATAATGTATTGTTCCCATGTAGGCTTATCTAAACCCCATTTCCTCTCTATAGCTGCTATTTTCTCAGGAGTAGGATATTTACCCGCTAATTCTTTAGCAACATCACCAGGAAGAACACGAAATAGGATGAAAACAATCGTTACAATACCTAAAATTACTGGTATTGCCCGAAACGCTCTTTTAATTACAAATTTAAGAAAATCACGGAAGTCAGATTCAACTTGGGGGATGGATTCACTAATATCAGCCATGACCAATCAACTAGTCTATACATTTAGGGATTATTTGAATCTTCACATCTGAGCAAAGAAAAAATCAGATGACATCATTTTATTACAATTCCTTTATTAATTATGATGGACTTAAACTCCGTTTAATTAAAAATAAAATTCCAATGATTTGTCCTTCATGTATTCTGCTTCAAACCAGCACAATATTTTGAAATTATCTCTATTATAGACATTAACTTAAAGAATTTAAACCAAAAAAAATAGATTTACGAATGATTTATTTTGCCACAAACTCATTGGGATCTGTTTTTCGACCTACATGGAGTCTTAGCTGATGTTAACGCCGTAAATAAGAATTATCAATCTTATTTGGAGAAAATACTCGTTCCAGCGGGTTTCTCTCAAGATAAAGTTATGGATATTCATAAAAAAGCATTTAGAGGATGGTTAAAGGGGATAACACATCTTTTCAATAAGCAAGAGGACGGAGTATTCGATTCGGACTCATTCTTAAGAGATTATCACCAAATTGACAATATTTGGGAAAATTTGATTCTTAATATTGTACCGTTGAAACATAGAGATACAATCAAACCTCTTCTAAATACTTCCCTAGTAGAATATGAAGCACTAGCAGACGGCCCTTATTCTATTCTTTTTCCTGAAGTTCTTTCGGTTCTAAGAGAATGTACAAAGTTTGATAACCTTAGAATGCATGTTGCCTCCTCTGCAAGCTCACATCACGTGAAAGGAGCGGTTATTCTCCACAATCTTAGTGACTTTTTTCAGGGATTAATTGGCTATGATACAGTCAGAGCGCCTAAAAAAGCTAGTTCGGGAATTTATTTCAAAACAATGCTTCAACTCGTAAAAGCAAATCCAGAGTACTCAATTTTTGTAGGAGATACTTTAGAGGAAGCTAATCTTGCCACAAAATTTGGAATGACTTATGTGATGGTGAAGAGAAAAAATTCAACTTCCATAATAGAACCAAAGAATGTAAGCTTTGCCATTATCGAGGATTTAACAGACCTTATGCCTATTATTCAGGAACTGATGGACTGATTTACCTCGATTCACACTTAAAATTCAAAAGAGCAAAAGCATTCCCCAGATTGTATTAACTGTTGTATGAACTAAGGCCGAGGGAACGATTTTCTCTGTTTTCCAATAAGTTAAGCCATATCCAAATCCAGCAATACTAGCAAAGAAGATGTATCTGACATCTTCGAAGTGAGCCCACCCGAACAGGATCGAACTGAGAACCAAAGCCGCGATTACCGGGTTTTGGGATTTGTAGATCAGTAAAATTCCCATTGTTCCGAGGATGACGGCAACTAATAGATATATTAGTTCTAAAGGAATGGATTGAACGAGAGGCCAAGCTTGACCTTCATAATCTCCCAGAGGTTTTGATAATGAACCCACAATATCTCGTATAGGAGAAAATAGAGGAAACCATTGACTAATGATCTGTAGTAAGTTATCGATCCATGGTGTGATAATAATTAAGCCAACTAAGCCGATGATACCTCCATACCACCAGTTACTAGATAATTGACTTTTTTGAAAGGTCTCTTTAAGTAAATTAAAAACAAAACCTCGAAAGAATATTTCTTCTATTAATGCTGTTCCAAGAAAAATAAGGACAAAGGTGAGAACCACATTGACCAAGGATGTTGGAATATCAACCACAAGTGTCAAAATATTCTCTAATATTATATTAGGAGGAGCTAAGAAATAGGAAAACATTCCCAAGGGAAGAATAGCCAATAAAAGCATACCGATAACTTGGCTAACAGTGATTAAATCCTCTCTAGGAATAGAAAAAGTTAATCCCATATCATGATGACGGACAAATATCAATGCATAGATGAATGCGAATAATGCCAAAAGTGTCTCAAAGGGGATGTCTCCTAATTCAACACTTCCTAGAAGATCATCTACAACACCAAATTCTATAGGAAGCCAAACCCATAAACCGGTAAAAATATCTATATACGATAATCCTTCCTCAGTTTGCTCATGAAACAACAAGTAAAGTAAACTAGGAGTCAAAATGAAAACAAAACTAACACAAATCTGTAAAATCGTTACCATAGGATCTGTGGAAACAGGTACAATGATTCGATAAAAAGCAAATATACCAAAGACAAAAAACGGTGGGATAATACAACGTTTTGTTGATGTGAGGATTGCTTGGAATAATGTGACTAATGGTGGAGAAAAAACATACATAAAAAATCCCCCGAGTAAGAATAGAAAGAGAGATCCAAAAAGTAGCTGTTCTCCTGAAAGAATTGTATCTTGGAGGAAAAAGGTTAAAAAAAGTAAAAAGAGAAAAAATGTTCCGACAATAAAATCCCGTGTTTTTAGAATAGTTTTCCACCTTTCGAATGACTCAATCACAATCAATATCACCTAATATTATCTTAACCAATTTTCTAAAGAATTGAGACTACTCTGAGACTCTTCAAGAAAACTTGAAATTTATTCTTCAACGGATTTATAAAAGTTAACTTAAAAGAAAGGCATCCGATATATTAATCACACTTTAAAAGTAAAAAAAAACTTACTTTGCTTAAAACTCAATCAAAAAGGATTTAATAAGTGATTAATTATGAAAAAAAGACACATTCAGCTTTATGCTGTTAGTTTGGTGCTCGTTGCGCTGCTGGTAATGAGCCAGTCAGGTATTACTCATGCAACTCCTCAGGTGCCAGAAAAGATACTTTCAGACACACCAGTAGGATCAGATCCATTTAGCGAAGGCCTTGAATTGGTAGCTGCTGAAGATACTGCTCTCATTGCTCAGTATTATCAATGGGGGGGACAAAAATTCTTCCCACTCGACTATCGTCAACCAGCATTTAAAGCTCTCAATACCCTGTACATCATCAGCTCCAATCAAAATAATTGGCATAACTATTGGCCCCGATCGATAATGGAATTCCGTGATGGTGCGACTGTTGTATTTCAGTTTTCTCAAGGGCTCGATGCATCATTAACAGATGCTGCATCAATAATTCCAGTGTTAAATACCTGGATGGGTACAACATTAGACATTCTACACGGAGGATACGCTAATGAAACTAAAACTACTACCCTTTATTACTGGGGGTATATGTCTCCTCAAAACCATTCAGACTTTATTTACGACGAGTTCTATGACATTTTTAGCTCGGGTGGTTATACAAATTTCATTACAGATGAAGTAATAGCATCAGCCCCTGTATCCGTTGTAGCAACAGGTCTTACTAAACCAGCAGACGAATGGATTCCACTTGCAGTTACATCGATAATCCTTGAGAATGGAATAACTATTGATAAAAATGATGTTCATAATATGTCTATTGGATCGGCATTTAATTATTCTGGATCAATTATACCAGCTTCGGGATCACAGTACAGCAGAATCGAGTTTAAACTCCCTTACGTCGCTAATGTCTTTGATTCACACCCTGACACTGATAATCTTTACCCAGAACTAACAGGCGGTTTTAATTGGACATTAAAGGCAGGAACGTGGATTGACAAGACTTATAGTGATATTTTTGTCACCTATGACATGGCGGTGGAAGAATTTAAATCTTTCCCACAAATAACTTCCGAAGTGGATGTTGATGTTAGTGCATTACGCTCTACTACTGATCCACTGCTCAACTACACAATAAATATGACCAATACTGGAGATGAACCAGCCTATGATGTTAGTTTCGCTTGGGATCTTGGTGACCAACCTGCACCTAAATACATACAAGTTTTTGACTCAGAGAAGTACAAATTCAACAAAACGGTGAAAAAATACTACAACATGATAGATGGGAAGTTTTATGACAGTTACCAAGGCCAATACGCGAAAATTCTCGTCGAAGGATGGTTTACTTATCTTAACGGCACCCTTGTTCCTCCAATTAGTGAGGCAATAAATGATACTACCCCTCAAGCATATATGGTCGACCTTGGCCAAACCTACCAGTCAGTTCTTATTAACAAGTCCTTTTTCACCTTTAATTACTCAAATAATCTTATTGAAACCACTCTAGAAAACGGAAACTTCGCTCTACAAGGTACAATCAATGAACTGGTAAATGGTTCGTCAGAACATTTTTGGTGGTCAATTGGGGATCTACCTGCACAGGATGATACTTTCCTAATCTTAGGTTGGAACGTTACAGAGGATAACTCAACTCAACCTTTTAAATACAATATAACAATTATCGATAATACTAGTGCTTATGGTGTGGGTAATAATCTAGCAGATTATATTGTTCAAGAGCAACTTGCTCAAGGAGTAGACCTTCGCTTTCCTTCCCTTAATCCTTACTTCATTCCAGGCGTAATGTTCCGATATGCTGACAATGCCTCTCGTGAATACTTTGGTTGGTCAAATGGGCTTGTAGTCCAGTTATATGACGACGAGGCTATTTTGAAAACTGTAGTATCACTTAATTCAACGATTTATGAGATAGATCAAGTTGCTCAAATTGATGTTACAATAGAAAATATTGGTGATGCAACTGCAACTAACGTTCAAGTTCAGGGATTCCACGCTCAACTAGGACCTGATTGGCAAATAAGAGATACTAAAGAATTCTCTGGGGAAGAAACTGTAGGTACGGGAACTATCAATCCTGGTCAAAAAGAATATCACACCTTCATTCGACCTGTCACCACCTTCCTAGGTATTCATCCTGTTGGAGTAACAGTCGATTATACAACAGAGGAAAGTGATGATTATGATGGAGCGTTCAATCGCACTGATGTTGGCAATGTTACTTCCAATCTCATTGTAGCTCTTGTTCTACCAAAACCTGATAAAGCTGGTGAAGATGAACCAAGTTATCCTGCACCAGAGGTGAATGTCTCTGTAAGTTGGATTGATGAAAACGGTGGTAACTTGACTAACAGTGATATCGTTGAGATTAAAACTAAGGTAAGAAATACTGGAGATGAAGCTACGACAATTATCATGCATTCATATTTCCCCACACGAATGGGTAGCCTAAATATAAGTGGGTCTTATGATGGACACACTTTTAAAGTCACTGATGGCTCAGGTAACATCCTAGATGATACACATTACGACCAAGGATTTGCTTTTGATTGGTGGGAACTACCGATTAGTATTGCTGGTGTTGGTGGTCTACACTTAGCCCCAGAAGCTTCTATCGTTTTTTACTACAAGGTCAATTTAACTGACGTAAATTCTTTTATCCTTCCTCCAGTTCAGGTAAAATATGATAGTCGCTTTCCTATGGCAGGTGCTTCAGGCGTGGAAGGTGCTGGCAGCGGTGATGGAGAATCCAGTTCATCTATCACTGATGTATCATCCAATCTAGGAATGAAAACCGATACCTCGAGTATTAGGTTCAGCATCCTAACAGAAGACTCTGGTTCTTCGAGTTGGACGTCTTACAGCGGTGCATCTCTCTTAGCAGCTTATGCAGCTGTCACACCCTCAGATGGTTCAACACCAGTAACTACAAGTGGCGGTGTGAATGGCTTTACGACCCTGACAAGCTTCATACAGGAGAATATGAGGCTCATGATTGTTGTTTTAGCCATTCCTATTGTAGTTTTGGGTGTTCGAGAAGTCCGACGCACTAGGAAAAAATAACAATAAATGTTATTATTCCACCTACTCCTTTTTTTTCTTTTTTACGAATCCCAGAGATTCTTTGTCGTAGAAAAAGAATAATATTAAATTTAACTCTGATGGAGATTTATTCACTTCCGATAAGAGCGTTATTTTTATAGGACAACATATCTCCACTAGATTACTATGTCCAAGCAACTAGATGAGAACCGTACAGAAATTTTTAAGGCGCTTTCTCATCCGTTGAGACAGGACATGATTCTAATTCTTGCTGATCGGCAGATTGACGGAATAGGCTTCACTGCTCTCCAGAAAGAACTAAACCGAAGTCAGAATCGAACTAAATCTGTCCAAGTTGGCACAATTTACCATCATATTGGATTACTCGGAGACCTCGTAACTCAAAATGAAAAGTCAAAATCATAGATACTCTCAGATCGAGGTTGGTTCGCCTATAATTTATTAACATCAAGTCAGGATCGAGACGAGTTCCTTTCAAGAGGGGACTTAGAACGAGCTTCCTTATTTTCTTTATTTTTTCGAGTTATTGCTCCTCCTAGACTTTTTTTCTTTATAAAAAAATCTCTTGTCTTGTTTGTTGGTTGGCAAATACTTTTTATTTTATTGTTCTCATTTATTACTGCTCAAGCTGATTTAGTCTTAGTGTTCGTTTTTTTTTCTGGTATAAATCCAAAGAAGGATATTCTGTTTAGTCTTGCAGGTGTTGTTCTTTCTTGGGCTACATTCACCATATTGGTACTAGTATTATCAAACCAATTGTTACGCAAGAGACAAACTATTGAAGATATTGTTACTATTGCTATCTTTTTAGGCATTGCTTTATTGCCATTGGGAATTTTCCCTGTTCTGGTTATATCCAATGTATTTGATTTAACTCGATCTTTTATCCCACTAGCCATAGTTGTGTCTCTTCAACTTTGGGTTATTCTTTTAGCAGCACGTGCTATTTCGATTCAGTTTTTTGTGCGTATGGAAAGAGCAGGAATAATTTCCTTAATCTCTATCTATATTATGGTCTTATTGGGATTAATTTTAGGATTTTAATTCTTTAGGAAATGAAGAAACTCAACGTATCTGTTCGAATAAATCCTCCCGACTTAAGAATTTGAAATATATCCTAAATTATCCGGTCATTTTTTCAGTTGGATGAACCAAGGAAACAGATATTTTTGTTCCTTCTATTTCATTATTAATAAGTCCTTTTAGAAGAGGAAGAATACCAGTCCCTGTCCAAGTATTAATTTCATAGACTTTTCGGCTAGAAACTTGAAATTTTCGCCCAATATATTTCTTTACGTTTGTTATTCTACAGACATCAATCTTGTTTGCTGCAATAACAAATGGGAGATCCCAGAAATTACGTAGTTCTTGTAATAATACTTGAGCCTGTTTCATCCGATGTGAATCTGAGCTATCCACAAAATAAATATAACCATCAGATTCAGAAGAAAACCTCCACCATTGTTGACTGAAGGCTTTACCAAGGTCAAAGAAGGTTATTGGTGGTAGATCATGAATGTGCTCCATTCTAACAATATTCAGAAGAGAAGTAGGGTAATATGCTTCAAATTCGGCAAGAGGTCGGTCTTTTGCGAAGGAGTTCACAAAAGTCGTCTTTCCAGAGCGTTCAAGACCAAGTAGGGAGATTTTCACTTCTTGGTGTGAATCAACGGTCCGAATAATTGAATCACATACATCTTGAAAATTTTCCAATGATCTTTTGGAATTTTGCATTGTGTGACTGAGAAGTCCGAGAAAATGTTCTAGCTTCCGAAGAGAAGTATTAACACTGGCAATTGCTACTAATAAAGAATTTTCTGGAAGGATATTAAAGAAAGCGATCAAATAATTGTTATATATTAAAGCTTGAACCTGTTCACGTTCAGATTCTCGTGCCAATTTCCCAAGGTATGGAATCAAATTATAAAACCAAAGATCATTGGAAATTGAAACACTGGAGTATAATTCTTTATTATTGATGTCAAATACTTTGACAGACAAAAGGGTCATTAAAAGAGCACCTGTTAATAGCTAAGATTACTAAGCTTTGGAAAACTGAATGTTTTTGTTTATATTTAAGAAATGAATTTAAAAAAACCACCTGAACAATCCCTCCGAATTTCAAAGAATTTTTCATTTTCAATTCAGAAATAATAAATCAAAAAGATAAAGTATTCACTCTAGACTTGAAAAGAAAGGAGGAGAAAATAAGGAAAAAAGAAAAAATGGTAATTTAAATCATTTTTACCATAGTATTTATTGTTCGACTACCGATAAGAAGTTGAACGTTTCTTGTACCACCAACGACTTCAGCGATCTCAGACACTCCTTGAATAATTGGCATCTTTGTTTGATCTGTAACACCAGTACCACCCATTACGTGCATACACTCATATGTTAAATCATGGACAAGGTATGCTGCTTGTTCTTTCATTTGAGAGGCCATTGCAACAAAAGGATTCATAAACGGACTAATACCTTCAAGCTCATCTCGTTTAGCATCATAAGCTTCTGCTAGTTTCAATAAAGCCATTGTTATTGATGTAAGTCGTGAATGGTATTTCGCTAGAACGGACATACCAATTGCTTGATGGAGTAATATTTTTGACTTAAATTGCTGTCTCACAGTTGAATAAAGTGAGGCTAATGAAAAAGCACCCCACATTTGACCTACATTTGTCGCAGCAATACCAATTCTTTCTGGTACAAGCCCCTCGAATAGGATATGATATCCTTCTCCAGGGCCGCCTGTCATGTATTCTTCTGGGATAAAAGCATCTTCAAAGGTTGTCTTCCCTATATGGACTTTAGTTACTGAAGGGATCCCTATCCTTTCTGATTTGAATCCACGATCCCAATCTTTATGAGAAATACCCTGAACCATAGTACTACGTGGATCTTCTTCGTTTAGAACTGCATAGACCGCACACATGTCAGCTTTTGGACTATTAGTTGTATAACATTTTATCCCATTAACAACGTAACCACCATCAGCTTTTTCAGCCTTAACTTTCATGTTAACAGCATCAGAACCCTGCTTCGGTTCAGTGATCCCAATGCATCCGATTTTTTTACCATCAAACAAATCTTGAAGGTCTTTTACTAAGTTTTCTTTGTTCTGATGATGATGAGCAATAGGATTAATGCAAAGTGAAGAAGCTCCCATTGCCATGTTAAATTGAGGATTAAATATATCCATTGTCCAACAGCGGAGGAGCTCAGCTTTCATGCCTATTCGAAGATCAGAACGATGGGGATATTCGTTACTACGGTTAATAAGACCATGTTTACCTGCCCATTCAAACCAATCGTAATAATCATCGTTATTATGCCCTCGGATTCTTCCAATTTTTTCTTCTTGTTCAATACATAGACTTTGAATTTCTTCAACATAAGCTTTATCTTCATCACTTAGGAGCATCATCATATTGTTGTTAAATACTCCAAATTGATTTTCTAACTTCATCATATCTAGGATTTCGTCTTCCACTAGTTGCGTTTTCATGATTCTTACCCTGTTTGCTATTTTTATTTTAATTGAATAGTCAAGTACCCTCTTTGTATCTTTTATTTTAAAAAGCCTAAGTCCGATATTTTAAGTACAAAAACGATTAATACTAAGTACAAGTAGTATCTTAAGGAAGAAAAATCAATAAAAACTCGAATATCTTGGTAGCTGTTTATAGTAGTCTTCAGATGAAATATTTCTGCCATAGGCGTTGTCTGTAAAAAAATTTAAGTCCTAATTCTTTAAAGTTCTAAGAATCTACCATTCAAGCTAAGGTTTTCACAACTTGCTTGGTGAAAAACATTATTCAGGTAATTTGGAAAGAATTCTATAATGCCAGAATAAAAAATTTTAGATAATTCAATTCAAAGATCGCCCATTACAACCAAATACCATATATGTTCTAGAATTAGGAGTTTAGAATCAATGACTAGCAAATGGGATCTTTCCTTTTTGTACCAAGGAATTAATGATCCAGAGATTGATGAAGATTTGAATCAGGCC
The DNA here is from genome assembly GCA_016839625.1 of Candidatus Hodarchaeota archaeon. Taxonomy (GTDB): domain Archaea; phylum Asgardarchaeota; class Heimdallarchaeia; order Hodarchaeales; family Hodarchaeaceae; genus Hodarchaeum. Next base: position 27,983 of record JAEOTY010000323.1, on the reverse strand, counting down.
AAAGAAATCGCTGATGAATTGAATAAATATCGTGGAAAATTGAAGAATGGTGAACTATCAGCGCAAGAGTTGCTTGAACTCTTCCAGCAAACCGAAAAAGTTCAAACATTAGTTTCAAAAGGAGAAGGATATGGATTTCTGCTTTTTGTACAAGAGACAACCAATGAAGATCATAAAGCAATTTATGCAAAAATGCAACAGCAAGAGGTTGAAATTCAAAATAAATTGATATGGATTACATTAGAATTAAATGATCTTCAAGAAAAATTAGTCGAAAAATATCTCAAAAATCCATTATTATCAAATTATCATCATTTTATAGAAGTTCAGAGATTACAAAAGCCTTATTTGCTCTCAGAACCCGTGGAACAAGTTCTATTACAGAAATCACTTGTAGGTAATGAAGCTTGGCTTAAATTTTATCAAGAATACACTGCAGCATTCCAATACGAAGTTGAAATCGAAGGGAAAATAAAAACATTGTCACCAGGAGAAATATATCCGCTAATCCGTGATCCAAATCCTGACACACGAGAAAAAGTCTTCAAGACTTATTATCAGAAATATGCTGAAAATTCTATAGCAATAAGTCATTGTTTTAACAATATTTGGAAAAATCATGGTCAAAATGTTGATCTCAGAAAGTATCCCACTACTATGACTCCAGCTCACATTAGAAACCAAACTGATGAGAAAATTGTCCAAACCATGATGAGGATAATTAAAAACAATTATTCTCTTGTACAAGATTATTACAAATTAAAAGCACAATTAATGGGACAAGGAGAGAAAATTAAAGGGTCAGATCTCTATGCCCCTCTTGGGAAGGTAATCAAGTACACCTGGAACGAAGCAAAACAAATGGTTTTAGATGCCTACAAAGAATTTGATTCAGAGATTGGTGATATAATAGACGGATTTTTTCAGCGGAACTTGGTTGACTCGGAAGTGAGAAAAACTAAAAGGACTGGTGCGTTTTGTGTAGGTATCGCTCCTGATTTTGATCCTGTCATTCACATGTCTTATGATGGTACAGCAGATGGGATCAGTACATTAGCTCATGAATTGGGCCATGGCCTCCACGATCTGTTTAGTGGCCGAAAACAGACTTTATTCAACTTTCACCCGCCCCTTGTGGCCGCAGAAACCGCATCGGTGTTTGGTCAGCAAATTCTCATTGAGAAACTATTAAAAATCATGAAAGACGAAGAAGCAAAGCTAAAACTTCTTGCTAGCCAATTAGAAGATGCAATTGCGACTATTTCCCGCCAAACGATGTACGTTTTCTTTGAAAGAGAATGTCATGAAAAAGGGGCAAAAGAGAACCTGTCTGCCAAGCAAATGTCAGATATCTGGGATAAACACGTTAAAGACGCGTATGGCGACGCTGTGGATTTTTTACCAGAGCAGAGCTGGAATTGGGCCACCATCCCACATTTTTTAGATCCTCGCGTGTTTTATTGTTATGCTTACTCATTCGGAATGCTATTCGTTCTAGGCCTCTATCAAAAATATCGTGAAGAAGGGCAAATATTTATCCCAAAGTACAAGAGAATTCTTGAAGCAGGTGGATCACAATTTCCTATTGATCTGGCTGCTTCTGTTGGATTAGATTTAACTAAACCAGATTTTTGGCAAGCAGGTTTTGATTATCTTCGGAAACTCTTGGAAGATTTTCGAAGAATTGTTGAGGAAAGAACATAGCATTAAACTTTAATGGAGAATTAAAAGGAGATTGTAAACATTGACAGAAAAATGGGATCTTTCATTCATCTACAAAGGATTTGATGATCCAAAAATTGAAGAAGATATGGATCAAGCTGAAAAATTCGCGGATGACTTAGCTAATTACCGTGGTAAAATTAAAAGCGGAGAATTATCATCTAAAGAACTACTTGAATTTTTCCAGCAGTTAGAAAAAGTCCACACCCTAGCTGATAGAGGAGAAGCATATGGATTTCTTCTCTTTGCTCAAGAAACAACGAACGACGATCATAAGGCCCTGTATAGTAAGGTTGAGGCACGAGCTGTAGATGTTTCAAATAAACTAATCTGGATAAAAGTTGAAATCAATGAAATGTCTGATAAGACGGTAGAGAGATATTTAGCAGATCCGGTCTTAGAGAATTATCATCATTATATTAGAGTTCAAAGGCTTTCCAAACCCTATATACTTACAGAAGAGGTTGAACAGGTTCTTTCCCAGAAAGAATTGGTCGGTGTACTTGCTTGGTATAATTTTTACAATGAATTTACAGCCTCATTTCAGTATCAAGTCGAAATCGAAGGGGCAATGAAAACTATGTCACATGGGGAAATCTACCCCTTTTTTAATGATCCAAACCCAGAAACACGAGAAAATGTTTTCAAGGCTTATTATCAAAAATATGCTGATCAATCCATTGCAATAAGTCACGCATTCAATAATATTTGGAAGAATCGTGGTCAGGATACTGAGCTACGGAAGTTTCCTACAACAATGACTCCAGCTCACATAAGAAATCAAACTGATGAAAAAATCGTTGAAACGATGATTGAAGTAATTAAGAAAAATTATTCATTTGTCCAAGATTATTATAAATTAAAAGCAAGATTGATGGGGCAAGGAGAGAAAATTAAAGGATCAGATCTCTATGCACCTTTAGGTAAAACCATGAAATATACCTGGGATGAAGCAAAAAAAATAGTTCTTGAAGCTTACACCGAATTTGATGAGGAGGTCGGTGAAATGACCAACTCTTTCTTTGATCGGAAACTTATAGATTCAGAAGTCCGAAAAACAAAAATGACTGGGGCATTTTGTCAGGGTATATCTCCAGATCTAGATCCAGTTATTCACCAATCATTTGATGGTAAATTAAATGGGATTAGTACTCTTGCACATGAATTAGGCCACGGCCTTCACGATATGTTCAGTGGGCGAAAACAAACCATATTGAACTATAATCCTCCCACAGTTGCAGCAGAAACTGCCTCCGTTTTCGGTGAACAGATCCTTATTGATAAATTGTTAAAAATCATGACTGATAAGGAAGCAAAATTACGTCTCCTGTCTAGTCAGTTGGAAGATGCAATCATAACGATTTCTAGACAAACTATGTATGTCATTTGGGAGAAAGAGTGTCAAGAATCAGGAGCAAAGGAAAACCTTTCCGCAAAAAAGATGTCAGATATCTGGGACAAACACGTAAACGATGCTTATGGTGATGCAGTGGCGTTTTTACCAGAACAAAGTTGGAATTGGGCAACCATCCCTCATTTCTTGGATAAACGGGTTTTTTACTGTTATGCTTATTCTTTTGGCATGCTTTTTGTATTAGGTTTATATCAAAAGTATCTTGAGGAAGGAAAAACTTTTGTTCCGAAATTCAAACAAATTCTCGAAGCAGGAGGATCAAAATTCCCTGTTGATTTAGCTGCTTCTGTTGGATTAGATATTTCCCAACCCGAATTTTGGCAAGCTGGTTTTGATTATCTGCGAATTCTTTTGGAAGAATTTCGGAGTATTGTGGAGGAAAGAACTTAGATTTCCACATCTCATTGCAGTGTGGGTAGTAAAATTGCTGATTACATCGTAATGAAAGCGATGCCTGTCGTAATTGAGCCAATGCTCCTGTGGCTAACCAGACCAATGATTTCTGAATGAGTTTAATACTTAGAATATTTTAGGACTAACCGATATGGATAACTTTTTGAGAATCTGATCTCTTGATTGTTGTGGAGGACTTTTCTGTTTTATGACCTATCAAGGTAGTGCGGAATTAAGCAAGAAATGGATTGACAATCTACCTATTTTATGGAAAAGAAAAGTGAAGAATTTCATAAAAAAGGATCGACAACATGCTCTCGATCTTTTCTTTAGAAATTATAGAGAGAAAAAAGATCTTAACAGAATGAGATATGGACTTGAGCAATTACTTCCATCAAGCCTTCAATTGATTCTTTCTTCGTTTGAGGATTTTAATTCGGAAGAAGTTGTGGTTTTTTTCGAGCTTATGGCAACCCCAGAATTTCTAACTCAAATATTCAATTTAGATCGGGAGAATCAGGAATTCATATTGACTCAGATAGTTAGAAATTGGAATTCTGGTTTGAATCAAGAATCCATTCGATTAATCTTATCCCAAATGGACCCTGATCTAGTGGAAATGATTTTTCATGAAATTTCTAAGCAAAAATCAGAACAAACAATTTCCCAATTATTAGAAATTATGAAACTATGGGGAACAAAAATATTACCCATCGTCCTAAAACTGTATCTAAAAACCCCAACGAAACGTGTAGATCCATTATTTAAGGAGCTCACTCCAAAACAGCGAGTTCATGTTTTTTTTGGAGATATTAACATATTAAAAAGTCAATTTCAAAACCTTCTTCAATTGATGTCTCCCACTGAAGATGAAATCAACTATCTTTTTGAATCACAGCCTTCAATCAATGAAGAATCAAAGGAATTACTCACAGATTGGCTTTTAAATCAAAATCTATCAGAGAAGCAAATTCTACAATTCTATAATAGAAGCAAAATTGATGAGAATCAATATTTTATCGCCAAATTTTTTGTAAGTGGTATTCAAAAGAAAGTCTATCAACCAGTAGACGTTATTATCTCAGTTTTGTTCTTTAAGGAATTTTCTATTGCACATGAAATCCTAGAAATGTTGAATTCAAGCAAAGAGCAAATATCTACCGAGGTTTTGGTATCTAGTCTTAAAAAGCTAGGAGCGCAAGCACCAGAATTTTCAAAATTCTTTCAAGCCGAATTTAAGATTTATACTCCTCAAAAAATAGAGTCAATTGTCAAATACTACCTCACAATTGAATATGAGTCTCATCAACAACTATTATTGCCTATCCTCCAGGAAGTAGCAAACCGTCAATGGAAAAAAATGATTAATACCACCGTTGAAACCCTAATACACCCAATTCCCGCCCTAGTTTTTGAAATTTTCTCTTCTTGTAGCAAGAAAACAAAACAAAATGTCGGAAAATATATTATTGACCAATTATGGATATCTAAACTGTTATTCTTGTATCGTGACTTTGAGATATTCGTATCTGCTTTAATTTCTAAAGAAAAATTATCCATTACCGTCCAAGCTCAATTAGAACCTCTTCTCCAGCAACATGTATCTGAGCGATTTGAAGATATCGCAAGATTGGGAAAGAAGATTACTTTCCCACAACTTGCTTTTGCATCAATAATGAATGATATCCACCTGAAGACGCTTGTAGATACAATAGGATCGAAGAAAGAATTATTGTTATTTTGGGAAGATACTATCTTAACATGTTCAAAAGATGCTTTACCAGTTCTTTTGAACAAATTTTCAACCAAAAAGGATAAATCGAAGAAAAATTTAATCCCCCTCTTAAAAAAGTTAATAGATTTCGAACCATCCTCATTTTGGGTATTTTTTAAATCAATGTCAGCAAAAAATTTTGTTGAACTAGAATCAATTCTACCCCACGCTTTTAAGATTAGCATTCCAAATATTGGCAAAATACTTACTCAATTGCCCGAAAAACATCAGTCATTTCTTATTGAGCATATTCTTCCTCAATTTAAATCTTTAGGATCTAAAATTCTGTATTCTCTCTTTTCATTCCAACTAACATCAAAACTCCAGGAAAAAGTGATCCAGCGAACAGTTTTAAAAGTTGTCGGGTTCAATCCTGAAGATTTATTAATTATCGCCCTTGTTCGCTGCTCAAAAAGGATTCTAGATCCAGAGATAGAAGATTTTGTTTCTGGGCTTATTGAAAATCTCTTAACACAGTATCCAGAAGAATTTCTGATTATTGTAGATTCTCATAAATTAAATTCTTTAGTATCTTCTATTTCTGCATACTTAACTTCATTATCTCACAAGAGAGTGGAAACCCTTCTAATAACGATATTACCTACTTTACAATCAAATCTCTTAATCGATACAATTGTTGACCATCTAGTACTCTTACTGAGGAGAAGAGAAGGAAATATTTCCATATTAGATCAATTATGCTCAATGTATGAGACTAGAGAATTTACAGCACACGGGGAGAGTGTCCTCAAAGATTTTGTGATGAAGATTGTAGAAGAGCCATCTACAAATGATTTATCAATCTTCGCAACTATTCACGAAAAACCTCGTAACCAAATTCTTCTTAGCCCAATCTTTTTTAGTCACACCTCACTACAAATTGTTGAGGAGATTCTCCTTAATCCACCTATTGATCCACTTGAAGGCGGAATTATCAAGGCTGCAATCACACACTTCGAATCACATCCCCCAGAAAAACCTGAAGAATACTTTTTTTCACTCTATACCCAGGCTAAGGGAAAAGACGAAGTCCAAAGAGCCCTCTTACCCCTTTTAGGAGAACATTGTTCTTGGCGAAACCTATCTGTGATTATGGAGCTCCCAGAAAAAGATAAGTATAAATCAGAGTATGAAAAAGCCTTAAAGAACTTTTCATTAAGATTTAATATTCAATCACCTTACTCGTTACAGCAAATCTGGATTTCTGGTCTTAAAGATGTGTACAACCGGATGAAACAGCCTGATGCACTTTACCAAAGCCAATGTCCACAATGTGGAAATCCTGTTCTCGAAAAACAGAAAAATTGTGGATTCTGCTCTCAACGACTTACATGTATTATTTGTCGTAGATCAGTAGTTCGATTACAAATTGAAGAAGAGGTAATTCAGTGTCCCCATTGTACTAGTTTTTTCCATCGACAGCATTTACTCGAGAGCATTAAGATTAAAAAAGGATGTCCAGTTTGTAATGTCACATTAAAAGAAGTAGAAGTTAACTCTCTGCCTGTTTACACTTTTCTCTTCAAATAGTACTATCGAAAACGAGCTAGTTAGTCGAGAGAGTGCATGTACCAATCTGAACGGAATAGATTTACAACATATAATGAATATATCTATTTTCTTTGCTTGATCCATCTGTGAACCTCTGTTAATAAATGGGAGAGCAATTAAAAACCTAGGAGTAGGTTATTTCTTATTCCTCTTAATAGATATAAAGAAAGTAAAGTTAGGCTAGAGGCACATCAGGAAAAGCAACGATACGACACATAGATGATTCAAGTTCTATTCCTCGGAGGGGAAAACAACCGATCCAAATCCTTTTATTTTTCAGCAACGGATCATCTGGGATCCACAGATTCTCAGCATGAATCACACCTTTCGGGAATAAATCTATATGCATGATTTGATAGAATTTATCAGGGGGAAACATGTCGTCCCAAGATTTCACCCCATACTTATCTATTAATTTTTTCTCTGCCTCTTTAAATGGTTTAGGATGCCAATCACGAATGATCGTGTTCATCGGATGGTCAGCACTGCCACAGTCCACACCAATCCATTTGAAATCCATATCCATGGCCCAATGGGGAAAATCTTTATCGGGCCCTGGATGTTTAACAAAATATCTTAGCTCGTCGCTTTCAGGTTGATCCCAAGAATATCGTTGATATCCAGTTTTTATCAGGAGAATATCTCCTTTTCTAATATCTGCTCTTTCAATTAGCATTTCAGGGGAGTAGAGATCATAATCGTTTAAAATATCAGAGAGGTCTACAACAACTCCAGGTCCACAAAATTCTTCCAAATCCATCTGTCCGATACTTCTTCCAGCTGCAAAGAAATGGATTTCTCCATCAATATGTGTTCCGACGTGATTACTTGTAGTTAATATCTGACCGTTGGCTCCTTGCCCCATATGAGCTCCAGCAATACGCTTAAAATACTGTAATTGAAGGGGAACATAAGATGGCCATGGGGGGGTATGAATACTTAATCTTTGAGTCAAATCAATTATTCGAAAAGTCATTTTAATCACTTAAGGTTATTTTTTCTGGAAGTATTTTTTCCTATGGGTTTCTCCATAGAAGGGTAACAATCGATAAATAATTCTAAAAAAATTTTCTGTTGAGAAAAATCTTTACTTCCCACAAGGTTGAAGAAAATAAAAAGAAAATAATAAACTATTTTTGTGAAAAATGTCATATTTTCATTATCTTTCAGTTAACCGTCCTTGAAAGAGGGGTTGTTAACAGCCAACTAATTTATCGACAAATATAGACAAATAAGGGTAAATATTCTAAGAGAATGTGTGGAGAAAGGATACAGAATCATGAAAGAGGAGGTTGTAAAACTCTGGTCATCCTTACAACCTTATAGTTGACCGCTCTCATGAAATTAAGGATAAAACAAAGGATTAACCTACGTCCTCACTCTATAGTATTAGCAAATATCCCCGTTTGATTTGGATAACGAGGTCTCCTAATTTATTAACAAGAAAAGCTTCTCGTCAATCTGCAAAGTTTAGTGTACTCACACAATTTCGCTACCTTGAATATTTATCACATGTATGTCCAACAGCGAAAGAAACGTTGCAGCCTTTAACGTACCATACCAGTGTCCTATATACAGGAGCAAAAGAATGTATGATTTTGACCTATAAAGTCAAGCATAACAAGGATTATTCTTCTGAACTTGTAAAAGCACTAAAAGTGGCAGAGTTCACACTTAAACAGTGTACGTTCTCCTCAAAAGATGTTAAACACCTTGGACTAAAATCCATGATTGCCAATCAAATCCTACGAAAATACGGACGAAATAAGAAGATGAAAAGGGTTAGCAGTGTTAATCTAATCATACCAAATCAAGGAATTAAGGTTGATAAGAAAGCAAGAAACATTCGCATTCCATGTCTGAAGTTATCTTTTTATTATCAATTTCCAAACAATTTCAGAAAAATCAATCAGATAGAGGTTAATAACCAATATATCTTTGTTTCAGTCACAGTGCTAGAACCAATACCAATCGATAATGATAATAAGTGGATTGGTGTTGATTTGAATACTACTGGTCATTGTGCAGTCGTTGGGGTACCTTCAAACGGTAAGGTGTATAAATTAGGTAAAAAAGCACTTCATATTCGTAAAAAATATATGCAGATCAGACGAATGTTTCAGATACAAGGAATAAATTTACAACTAAAACAAGTAAAAAGACGTGAATCGAGTATTATCAAAGATTTGGATCATAAGATCAGTCGAAAAATCATTGAAATAGCTAAAGAAAACAATGCTGGAATAGTGCTAGAAGATTTAAAGAATATTCGTAAAACAGCCAAAATAAATAAGTCATTCAAGTATTTGTTGAACAGTTGGTCGTTCTATCAATTAAAAAACTTTATTGATTATAAAGCCAAGCTGCATGGAATACCAATCGCTTATATTGATCCACGAAATACTTCTAAGACCTGTAGTAGATGTGGACGTATTGGCTCTCGAATGGCCAAGCAATTTAAGTGTCTATGTGGACACGTTGACCATGCTGATGTCAATGCCTCATTCAATATCGCTCAACGAAAGCAGGCATCGGTCAATTTGGTACAGACAGAGATGTATCAAAGGGAAGCACTGATACTCCCGAATGGCTCTGCTGGGAATGAGACAGCAACTATAGAACCCTCCTTGCTTTAGCATGTGGTGTATGTCAGCACAACATTTAATCAACTGATTCATTTGTGCGTAATTCGTCCAATCATAATAATTATTTTTAGGATATTGCTCACTTTCTCCCAAACAAAATCGTTGACTATGTTTTGTTTCCAAATTCCACAAAATATTGCAGAATCCACCATAGAGTGCATCTTAGGAAGTAGATTAACTAATGCAACAACCAAAAGGAGTTAAGATAATTTCTAGCGTTGGAATTGATATAGGAACTAGTACCTCTCATTTAATTTTCTCAGAATTAGTGTTAAAGAAAGATCCAACCTCAAGAACAGAAAAATATCATGTAGCAGAGAGAAATATTCAGTACCGCGGAAAAATCTTTTTCACTCCACTCACAGATAAAAATGAGATTAATTTGGATGAACTAACCCATTATTTATTAAAAGAATACGAAAAAGCTGGTAAAGACATTACAGAAATTGATACAGGTGCTGTTATAATCACTGGAGAATCAGCCAAGAAAGAAAATGCCGAACATATTATTGAAATTCTAGCTCAGGAGACAGGTAAATTTGTAGCCGCCAGTGCAGGACCTAATTTTGAATCAATAATTTCTGCACATGGATCAGGAGCAGTAAAATATTCTAAAAACCATTCTTGTAAAGTTATTCATACTGACGTAGGAGGGGGAACCTCAAATATTGCTGTAATTAATAACGGAGAGATAACAACAACAGCTTGTATTAATGTAGGAGGACGACTTTTCGTTTTTAATGAAAAAGATGAGATAATTAAAATAGAACCTGCTGGAGAAATCACATTAGAATATTGTAAATTGAATTTAAATCTAGGAGATACCGTTACTCAACAAAAAAAGAATAAAATTGCTTATGAATTGGCATCCGCTTTAATAGAAGTTATTACAGGACAGAAAGTGTCATTGCTTTCCAAAAAACTCATGATAACAGCTCAATTACCTCTGGAAAGTTTTACAGGAAATCCTCTGTGGAGTTTTTCTGGAGGAGTTGCAGAGTTTATTTACAGTAAAGATGATAAAAACTATAATGACCTTGGGGAACAGGTAGGTTTTCGCATCAAATCAAATTTTAAGGAATCAAAACGCCGTTTAGTAGAAGTACCAGAAAAGATTAGAGCTACCGTCATTGGTGCAAGCGAATACACACTTCAGGTAAGTGGATCCACAACATTTATGTCACCTGACACTCGTGAAGAGATTCTACCAATTAAAAATCTCCCAATAGTTACGCCAATAATTCAAAGACAATTTCTTGCAAAAGAATATGTTACAGATCAAATCACAGCTGCTTTGAGAAGACTTGATATTATTGAGGGGAAGGAACCTATAGCTCTGGCATTTCATGACCCCGTTCGTACGGTATATGAAAAACTCACTATTTTCTCTCAAGGAGTGGTTAATGCTTTACCTAATACTATAGCTAATGATAGACCGTTAATCCTAGTATTTGATACCGACATTGGTAATTCAGTGGGAAATGTTCTGTTTCGAGAAACACGTATAAGAAATGGAATCCTCTCTATTGATGAAATTGATTTGAAAGAAGGTGACTTCATTGATATTGGAGAACCTATTATTGGAGATAGAGTTTTTCCTGTAGTAGTTAAATCTTTGATCTATGGTTAAGAGGTGTCTAAATTATGAAAGTTTTAGGTTTGATATCCGACACACATATTCCCTCTCGTCGTAAAACTATTCCACAACCTGTAATCTCTGCATTTGAAAAGGTCGATATGATTCTACATGCAGGTGACTTTGAAGAATTAGGAGTTGCTTCTATTCTTGAAGAAATCGCGCCTCTTCATGCAGTTTGTGGGAATATGTGTCAAAAAGAGGTAAAAACACGGTTTCCAAAGAAATTAACAGTTAAGGTTGAAAAGATCTTAATTGGCCTCACTCATGGTAGTGGAGGGCTCTCGGGGTATCTACAAAGAGTAAAAAATGAATTCAAAAATGATCTACTACCTGAAATAATTGTGAGTGGGCATACACACATACCGATGGCGAAAGTTGAGGATGAAATCCTTTTTATAAATCCAGGTTCTCCAACGGATAAATATTTTGCTCCTCGCAATACGGTTGCACTTTTAGAGATAAATAACACAAAATTTCATTATCGTTTTGTTGACATTGAATAAATAGAAATTTAAAAAGTAGTCCATTCAAGAAAGGATCCATACAATTCAGCTACAAACTGAAGCAAAATCGATGAAATTCTCACCGTTTTTTTGTGCACGGAACATAGCATTTTTATAAAACGCAGAGGAAAAAAGGCAAAAAACGCTTGGGAAGATATCAGTCTTATCTCCTCAACAATTTCAGAAACATGGAGTCAATATGAAATGTGGATGACATTTAAGTTTGTCTCAGGATTCGTATATCATAGTATTCGATCAAATTTTCTTCGTTCAATGACTGTTCTTTTTTCTATTGTTCTCATTTTAAGCGCAACAGTTGCGATGCTTGGATGGTTAGAAGCATCTCCAGAGATAGTTATCGATTCTACTTTTGAGAAACGGGGATTTGAAATTAAAATCTCTGAAATCTATTATCAAGAAGATCAGTTGAATCTCTTACAAGAATACCTAGAAACAGAGCCACTAGTTGAAAGCGCAAGCATAATTCACCGTTGTATGTTCCTCTACAATCTTGAAGGTCGAAACCCTAATTTGAGTGTTATTGATCCACCTGCTAGTGAAAGTGATTTCTATATAAGTAGAGACGATTTAAGTGATGGGGTTTTTTTCGTCCCCAATGATTACATAAAGAATATTCAATTAATGCTGGAATTTGAGGAAGGTAGTACAGTCTCATTTAATAGTGACAATTCAGGAGTAATCATTTCTCGGAGGATGCTGAAGCATATTGAGGAAAAGACAAATGACACCTATGAAATCGGATCTACAATCGATTTTTCCATTGCAACACAATTTTTACCAGATTTAGTAGACGCGTTATGGGGTCTTCAACCATATGCTTTCGAAGGTATGACTATCAATGCAATTTTCGATCGAACGCCGACTCAAACGCAATCTGCTTTTGGTCTAGAATTCTATCAAGAAACCTTAGGAGATGGGATATTTGTCTCGCATGATTTACTCATCGAGGGACTCGTTCCTACAATGGAGGAAAATGGTTTTTTCCCCACACTTTTTGTGCGAGTGGCTAGGAGTGAGCTTGCACAATTACGTCCGAGTCAAGTAGTCCCCCAGATAGATCACCTAGCTAGTCGAATTAAATTGCAGGGTCGCTTAAATGTCGATGTCCAAGCTCAAGAAATGCACTCGGTATTATTTTATTTCGAGCAATCACGAGTCGTTTTGCTGCTACTCTTATTGCCTTTTCTCATTCTTGCCGAGATTTTCTATCTAGCATTGATTCCTCATCTTCTAAACAATAGAATCGAAGAATTTTATTATTTAAGATTACGTGGAACAACTGATACAAAAATCTTCTCAATACAAGGCGTTGAGTTCGGTTTTTTAACCGTTGTTGGTACTATATTTGGATTTATTGGAGGAACTGTATTCCTCGACGTTCTATTGGCAGTAGGGGACTTTTTAGAATTCAGTAATTTCAAGCTTGGATCAGGATTAACTTTATTATTTGAAACTAAGAGTGGATTATGGATTATAGGAGTTATTATAGTCGTATTATTCAATTATTTATATGTTCTAGCAAGATTTGGAAAAATAATTAGACAATTACAGCAATTAGAAGGTGTAACTCCTAGTAGCAGAGTAATAACCAGTGCCTCAGTCAGAAAAAGTTCCCTCAAAATTCTACTAGGCGGATTAGTGATCTATTTATTATTTACGATAATTGGACCAATTATTCTCAGTGAATTTGGAACTGCAGGACTGAATCTTCAATTGGTTCCAATAGTTTCTATCGTTTTAATACTTATATGGATATTCTTCTCATTCTACGCTCCTCAATTTTGTTTACAAGTAATTCAAACCTTTTTTGAGTCAATAAAGATATTTTCTAATCCTCGAAGACGACTCACTTGGTTAAACCTCTTCCGTCGTAGAGGACAGTATCTGAGTTTTTTGGCCCTATTGACTCTTACGATTAGTCTATTATCGTTTACATTAGTTTATTTTGAGACTATTCAAGCGAATAACAATAAAAACGCGACTTATGTGAATGGGGGAGATCTCAAAGTCATTACAAGTGGTGTAAATTCAGGAAACTTTACTGACCTGATCGAGTCAATCAATGGTGTCAGTGTATGTGTCGGTTTTCCTCATCGGGACGTAACTGTAGGAGATTATTCTTTTAGATTAATCGGTGTAAACCCAAATAAGTACTTCAATATTTCTAGTTTATATTCACTATCTGTTATCAAAGGACCTCCATCTAATAGACTTTGGTATTCATTGAACGAAGCGGATGAGAACGTATCCATACCATCAGGTTGGGAACATAACATAATTATGAACCAATATCTAACAGATTTATACAAATGGGATGTCGGACAGACTATAAATGTCTTGGGTATATTACCAGGTTATAATGCAATGTATCCTTTTTCAATAAGAGCCATCATCGACAGCGCCCCAGGAATAGGGCCCCTATACATGGGAGGGATAAGCAAGGGAACATATACTTTTGGCGGTTTTGCAATAGTACACGAAGATTTCTTGACTTCATTTGGGAATGAGGAAGCAAATACTTTCCTAGTCCGTGTCAACAGCCCTAATCAATTATCCTCTGTAACAACTGAATTGAAAAAGATTGATTCTGTACGAACAATTTATACTTCAGATTCAGTATTAGAATATCAACAGAATTTTTTGAAATTAGCTGGTGTACAGGGAATTCTGTCACTAAATTTTTTGGGGGCCATTTTAATTAGTTTAATTGGTATTGCGGTTTTTTATCAATACCTAGTTGCTGAACGGTTAAATGAATTCGCTGTTTTTCAGGCATTCGGAGCCACTCAACGAAGGATTTCCTATATGGCTTTTATTGAGTCGCTTTTTCTAATTGCACTTGGATTAATCCTTGGAGTGATGACTGGTATCTTTTTCGCTTTAGGATTCCTGATATTAACACGAAGCATTACAGTTGGTCCTTATAATGTCTTTTTATTGGAATTAACATTAGATCCAATCGTGTTAGCGTCAACACTAGCTATAGTGACTCTTGTCATTATCATAGCAGCTGCCATTCCTTTGAAGAAAGTTTATAGTTTACAAATAACCAACATACTAAGAGGAGAGTAAGGTCTAAAATGTTACGAAAACTAATCTACGACCCGACTGAAGAATTACCAAGTGATTTAATTGTAGCAATGTTTAATGTCTACAAGATTTATCAGTCCGAGAAAATCGAACATGTTGCTTTGAGGGGTATAAGTCTCGCAATTCACAAGAGCGAGCTAGTTGGGTGCATTGGTCCTTCAGGAAGCGGAAAGACTACATTATTGAAGATTTTGGGCGGTTTAATGTTACCTACCGCAGGAACAGTGTATTGGGAGCCACTAAAATCTTCAGTCTCGGGTTTTACTGCGTCTCAGCTAGCTGATGTTCGGAACGAATTTTTAGGTTACCTTTCTCAGAATCCTTTCCTCTTACCTCAATTATCTGTTCTCAAGAATGTGATGTTTGCAGGATTGATAAATGAAAAGATAAAAAATGGAAGAAAACTGAAAAGATATGCTCTAGAACTTCTAGAACGAGTAGGATTGGAAGACAGGGCTAAATCATCTCCAACTAAACTTTCTGGTGGCGAGATTCAGCGTGTCGCGCTTGCAAGCGCATTAATCAATCGTCCGCTTATAGTTCTAGCTGATGAACCGACAGGAAATCTCGATTTTGACACTAGTGGAGCCTTTCTGGATCTTCTAGAAGAAATTAACAAGACTCTTGGTACAGCTTTTTTCATTGTTACTCACTCTCCACAAGTGGCTAAAAGAACACCACGAATACTCGAGCTCTCTGATGGGATGTTGATTGGACATCACACATTAGCTAACCTACACGCCCTTGATCATTCACGGATTTTAGTACCAGACGCTCAGAATAGAATCTTTCTGCCTGATGAACTAATGAAAACTCTTGGATCACCTTGGGGATTCTCAGTAAACGTCACTAAGGAGAAATTAGTCTTAAACTCCGTTGCTAGTGCAGAAGATCTTGCTTCGTCGTCAGATCTTACCGTAAAAGAAATTACATGCCAACTATGTGGTCATGGCAACACATCAGGAAATCGTTTCTGTCAGAATTGTGGTAGCTTTCTCTCCCGTTTTAGATTATTTGCGGAGGAATAATTATGAATTCGGCAACCATATCTCAAAATAAGCAAGAAGCTATTCTATCCGTTAAACATATTAGAAAAAGCTATGGTGAGGGAAAAAATAGGCTTGAAGTGTTAAAAGATGTAACTTTTAACATTAAAATCGGTGAATGGGCAGCGATCATGGGTCCCTCAGGTAGTGGTAAAACTACCTTACTGAATCTAATTGGTCTGTTAGATAAAGAAGATGAAGGACACATTTTCTTAGAAGGTACAGACATTCTTGGCTTAAAATCTAATGAAAAAGCATCTCTTCGATCTAATAAAATTGGAATTGTATTCCAAAACCATTATCTAGTTCCAACTATGACCGTTAAAGAGAATGTTGAATTACCATTTATTTGGAGCAGAGAAAAGATAGATTTGGCTGAAATGGAAGAAAGAACACTAGCTGCTATTGAAATAGTCGGGTTAGGAGACCGTTCCCACCATTTCCCAGATGAGATTTCTGGAGGTGAAAAGCAGAGAACTGCAATAGCAAGAGCATTAGTAAATAGAAATCCATTACTCCTGTTAGATGAGCCAACAGGTGATTTAGATTCACAAACAGGGAAAGCTATTTTAAGTATCTTTCGGAGAATTGCCAACCAGGGAGATACAAGCATTATTATGGTAACGCACGATCCAGAAGCAGCTCAACTCGCTGATAAAGTATTCCTATTAAGACAAGGCACGATCTCTGAGCTTTAATTTGCAATAGCAAATATCTTAAAGTCAAATTGGGTCAGAAACTTCATTTTTTGAATTAATAAGAAATATTTATCAAAAACAATAATATCTAAATGTAATTCTTGGGATTGACATTTACTCTCTCTCAAAAAAGAGAGAAATAGAATTTACTCCCATAACACTTTCATCGAATTTTACGATGGTAATAAAATGATTCTAGTGAAAGATGGCTATGTTCCTTATTCTCTACTTATAATCCTAGTAATATCTCTATCTTTCAATACCACCACAGCACCCCCATCTAGACCATCAATTAATCCAAGTCTGTATTCTGACGATGCGCCTTTTCTTGTGGAATCGGAAGAACAAAAAGTTAAAATTAATGATAAACAGCAATTTAATAACACAGTATCATGGGAAAACACACACTTAATCCTAAATGAGTCAATGACATTAAATAAATCATCTCACCTCGTTATCAACAGTAGTTCGATTGAACTTGCTCCCAAGAATTCTAGCTATCATATTGTGTTAACCATAGAGAGTGATTCTCTATTAGAAATTTACAATTCAATTATTTTCCTTAATACAACCACAGGGGGAATGGGTTCTCTAAGCTTTAATAGGGGAGTAGTCATTGTTGTCAATTCCACATTTATAGGATTAGGGACAAGGAGAGGATACCACGGATTTGACTTGAGAGACAGTCAAGTCACAATAACAAATTCAACATTCACTTCAGGATTTTCAGGGTTGACCCTTGAAAACGTAAATAATGCTTCGATCTCAACCTGTGATTTTAACAACCTGACAGATAAAGATAGTTATGGAATTCAAGGTAGATATTCAAGTAATGTTTCCATTGTTGATTGCAATTTTGATAAAATATGTCAAAGTGGTCTTATTCTATACGAATGTAATAAAATCTCGATTAGAAATTCCCAGTTTGACCAAATTTCAGAAATAGCTATTGACATATATCCTGATAAATGTTATTGTGAAGTTGACGATGTCTGGATCGAGGGCAATTTGTTCGAGGATTCGGATGAAGGAATTAGAATAGAAGGAAAAAATATCACAATTGTGAACAATTCTTTCTTAAGTTTAACAATTGGTTCATATGTGGCAGGAAGGGATATATTAATAGAACATAATAAATTTAGTGGGTTGATTTGGGGGATAACCACTCCGCCTTCTCTAAATGACCCCAGTGGCCCATACTTAATCTTTTCTTCGATTTCCAACGCAATTATACAATATAATGAGTTTGTAGACATTCAAGAATTTTGCATCTGGATCGTTAATTATGACTTCCCAACAGTTTTCTCTATCAACAATAATAAATTCTCCAATTTCGGTATTGGATTGATTTTCACAGGTAATTTAGGCGGGGAAAGCTCTTCCAATAGATCCTGGGTGATTAACAACGTCTTTAACAACACTAGTGGTTTTGCTATTTTTGGTGAATCTTTTGACAATCTAGCTCGCTTTAAATTTACGTCGTTTATCGGAAATGCATTTATCAACTGTTCAGAATATACATCATTTCAGACGACCTATTATTTCCTTGACGATATCAGATGGGATGATGGTTTAATCGGAAATTATTGGGATAAATTTAGTACCACAGATGAAGACCATAATCTTATAGGCGATTCATTCTATGTTGTTTCAGTGGAATATGCTCAAGTAGATCATGCACCTCTTCTGTCGTTAGATTTTCTTGAAAAAGAGGTAATAATCGGTAGCACTCATCCTTCTGATCTTGTTCGAACAGAAGCAGAACTAAAGGTTAACAATACTCTAATTTGGACAATTCTAGTAAACGACAATGCTAATATATCTGTCAGGTTGAATAATGATCTTGTGACGTATGAAGAGAGTAGCTCCAATGTTTCAGTGTCACTGGGAACACTTAAAGTAGGTATGCATAACTTCACACTTGTCATTCAAGTTAGCAATCAAATCTACCAGGATCTTGTATGGGTACAAGTTTTTGCAGATGAAAGCGATTTTTTCAACGATTTTGCTATTCCTGTAGGAATTGTAGTCATTATTGTAACAATTGCTGCAGTTGCAGTTATAGGAATTAAGAAGCGTTAGATTGAAGAGCGATGACCTTAGATAACAAACGTAAAATCGTTTTTACAATTTTATTGATATATTTATTCTTAATTGTACCCAATTATCATTTGGTGTTATTATCTGGAGCTAGGAACAATGGAAATATCTTTGAAACCAAAAATCAATCAATTCCAAGAATATCAAAATCAATCAGACATATTTGTAACGCACAACAATATTTTAATCATACTATGTCTTGGGAAAACTCATACATTGTGTTAAATGACTCATTGTTCCTAAACGCCTCGACACATTTCTTGATCAACAATAGTATTGTAGAATTTAATCCAGAATTGGCCAGGTCCAGTGTTTATATAACAATAGGTGCTGAGTCATTTCTGGAAATTAGAAATTCCACTCTTTTTTTGAATGAAACAGCTGTCGGTAACAGTTATATTCAATTTTATGGTGGAAAAGTTGCGATTTTTGACTCAAGATTCATTGGAATGGGTATTTCCAATCCATACCCCGGACTCTTAATAGAAAATAGTCAAATTTTCATACAATATACAACTTTCGACTCAGGCTTTACAGGCCTTCACTATGAAAATTCGAACGAGGTTATCCTTATTAATTGTAGATTCCGAAATATTTCAGGGAACGGAGTTCTAGCCATTAATTCTAATAATATCAAAGTGAGTAATTGTATTTTCGCAAGTATTGATGGCACAGGCTTTAACATTGATACCTGCAATAGAGTTTCTATAAATGGTTCCACTTTTGAAAAAATCGATGAACAATGCTTACAAATGCAAGGGTTATATTATTTTGATACTTATGATCTATGGCTTGAAGGCAACATATTTCAAGATTCAGATTATGGTATAGCTATAGCTGGAAAAAATGTCTCTATCATTAATAACAAATTCTCGAATCTTACTTACAGTGGCTCGTATGTAGGAGGAAAGAATTATCTGATCGAGAATAATACATATATCGGGCTACTGAGAGGGATAACCACACCAGCAGCCTCAGATATTCCATACGAGGGTGAGGAATGGATGGCACCTTCGATTACTAATGTGATTATTAGGAAGAATAATTTCACCAACATCGGACAAGATGGGATTAATATCGATAATTACGAATATCCAACGCTCTTTAGAATAGAACAGAATTGGTTTTCCAATATTGGTTTTTCTGCGTTGGCCTTTACAGGTAATTTAGGTGGAGAAGACTCTAACAATAGATCATGGGTTATTGGCAACCTTATCAACAATTCTGCGGGGTATGGAATCTATGGATCATACTGTGCTGGATTTCTCATTTCATACTTAGCTCATTTTCAATTTACTTCTTTTATAAAAAACGCATTCATTAACTGCTCACTTGGATATACATCGTTTGAATCAGATCATTATTTCCTTGACGACATCAGATGGGATGATGGTCTGTTCGGGAATTACTGGGATAAGTATTCAGGGAAAGACGAAGATTACAACCAAATCAGTGATTCATTCTATATTGTATCAACAGAATACGTAGAAGTAGATCATGCTCCGATTTTGTCGTTAAACTTTCTTAAACAACAAGTAAAAATCGGTAGCACTCATCCTGTTGATCTGGTTCGCACAAAAGCAGAATTAGAAGTTAATAATACTTTTAGTTGGATAATTTTGAAAGATGACAATAATCATGTTTCTGTATTTTTGGATGGAACATCATTTATGTTTGAAGAGATCGATACAAATGTAACAGTGTCATTAGAAACACTAAAAGTTGGTGAACACAATTTCACACTTGTTATTCAAGCTGGTGCCCAAAGTTACCGAGATCTCGTGTGGGTACAAGTACTTGCTGATGAAACTAATACGCTTACTGAAATTGTGATCTTTTTAGGATTCTGCTGTTTATTCGCTGCAATTGTTGCAGTAATGGTTTTAGGATTTATAAAACGGAAGTAGATTGCAGAGAATTGTCTGTCTTAATCATTCTGATTCAATAACTCTTTTGCACGCAAAGCGGCAGTTAAAATAGGCCGATAACCTGTACAACGACATAAATGGCCTTCTAACACTGATTTGATCTCTTGCTCAGATGCATGAGGATTCTTCATATAAAGTGCATAAAGTTCCATGATATAACCTGGTGTACAAAAACCACATTGAACAGCAGTAGCATCGATGAACGCTTGTTGAATTGGATGAAGAGAATAATTATCAGCAAGACCCTCAATTGTAATTATCTTAACCTCGTCCTTTTTTGTAAGATTTTTTACTCGTACAATACAACTTTTGACCGCTTCTCCATTTAAGATAACAGTACATGCACCACAATGTCCCTGATTGCAACCATTCTTTGTACCAGTTAACCCAAGATATTCCCGAAGAATGAATAGCAATGAATCCTTTGGATCAACGTCCAAAGTGTATTTTCTTCCATTAACAATAAGTTTAATCTCCACTATTTTCCACTCCTTTTCTCAAGAATTTCCAAAACTTTGTCAGGGGTTACTGGTAATTTTGTTATTGACACTCCAGTTGCATTTTGCAAAGCATTGAGAATGGCAGGTGGAGGACCTATTATTGGATGTTCTGCAATGGGTCTTGCTCCATAAGGTCCATTAGGCTGAGGATTTTCAACAAAAATGAAAGTATCTTTTTCTGGCATGTCCGCCATTGTTGGAATTCTATAGCGCCGTAAATTGATTGTCTTCATGACCCCTTTCTCATCAAATTGAATCTTCTCTTTGAGAGCTGCACCGATTCCTTGCATAACTCCTCCCATGATTTGACCTTTAGCTGTTTCTGGATTGATTACCTTTCCCACATCTATAGCAGTAACAAAATGTAAAACTTTAATTTCTCCATTATTCTTGTTAATCTGAATGTCACAACCTTGTGATCCGAATGTCCACTCATAAGGCTGATATTGACCTGTTTCAAGATTTGGAACAGTTACATCTCGTACAACAGAAGATCCTGTCGCTAAGATTGGATCACCCACGGTGTGACCATCTTCATATTGATATCCTTGAACTAGATTTTTAAGAGGAATTTTTTCTGGTCCTTTTGAAACAGTGTTTCCATCATATTTTAATTCACTGGGATCACAATCGAACACTAAAGCTGCGTTTGCTTTAAATTTCGTTATTGCTTTCTCACTGGCCGAAATGATTGCATTTCCAACACGCATTGTAGTCATACTCGCCACTGTTTGCCATTCATACGGAGTTAGTTGGGAATTAATTTCATAATTAATTCTCACACGATCGACAGGTATTTTTAATGTCTCAGCAGCTATTTGAGCTAAAACTGTCAAGCAACCCTGCCCCATTTCGACTCCTCCAATAGAAATGTTTACTGATAAGTCCTCATTAAATTTGAGAAAGACTGAGGAAGAAGCGTTCGCAGCTTGAGCAGGTGATTTTACAAATGCTGCCACTCCTCGACCATATAAATAATTTTCATCCTCAAACGGTAATGGATTTGTTTCTAAAGCTTCCAACACCTTTTCAAAGCATTCCAAAACATTTCCATTATGTTCAGTGATCGTCTGACCAAGAGAATTAGTATTACCTGGTTGGAGAAAATTTTTCTTTCGAAGAATGCTGGAGTCAATTCCAAGTTTAAGTGCTAGTTGTTCTATAAGCCTTTCTATCATGAATTGTCCTTCAGGGTGACCATAACCGCGAAAAGCGCCTACTAGTGGAGAATTTGTATAAATTCCATAAGATTTAAGGCTACAATTAGGAAAATTGTAAGGACCAACGCAATTATGACCTGCTGCAAGAACAACATTGCAGCTAGTATCTGCATACGCGCCATCAGCGAAATATAATTGAGCTTCTATACCTACCAAAGTACCATCTTGCTTAGCACCAATCTTCATGCTTCCTTTCATACCGCGTCCTAACACAGAGCCAATAAATACCTCCTCACGGGTTAAAACGAACTTTACATGATACCCAGGAATAAAACGTGCTACAAAAGCTAGAAGAGGTTCAATTGTGAAATCGGATTTCCCTCCAAACCCACCACCTAAATAGGGGATGTTGATGTGTATTTTGCTCATTGGCAAATTAAACATTTTAGATAAAACTTCGCGAAGTATAAATGGTGCTTGCGAACTACTCCAGAGGTGAAGGTCACCAGTCTGATCCCAATAGGCTACCGCTCCATGAGGTTCTATTGCAGCATGATTGAGCAGAGGATATTCAAAGTCATCTTCAACTACTACCTCCGCATCTTGGAACACTGCTTCATGGTTGCCTTTCTTTAAATGATATTTGAAAAAAATATTTGATTTTGGAACAGGGGTAAATGTTGGTAAATGGTAATACTCCCCATTTCGTTCATGAATAAGCGGAGTATTAGAAGACATGGCTTCGATAGGATCTAGTACGAAAGGTAATTCCTCAAAATTTACATGAATTTTGTCGATTGCTTCTAATGCTATCTTTTCGTTCTCAGCAATGACTGCTGCTACGACTTCTCCTGCGTGCCTGACTTTATCAAAAGCTATTGGGGGTTGGTCAAAAATACATGTCCCAAATAGTAATGTCTTGTCGATTCCTTCGGTTTCTCTACTGATAACTTTGTAAACTCCTTCCATCGATTCGGCTGATGTTGTATCAATTGATGAAATTTTTGCATGGGGAACTCCAGCGCGTAGAACCTTAAGATAAAGCATTCGAGGAAAACGTAAATCATCAATATAGAGGGCTGTTCCAGTTACTTTTTCCTTGGCATCTGCTCGAGGGACTGACTTTCCAACTATTTGATAAGGCATCTATAACCAACCTAAGGTAAATTGATCTCACTCTTTTGAGGGTTAAGACTTTTTTGATTCTATCTGGTTTTTGTAATAGAATGCATTGGAGTCAAGCTTTTTAATGGAAAAAAATCATGAAAAACCGATTCAAAATTGAGAGTTATTTCGGGGTATGATTGGGTGTTCTTGATCGGAATAATCGGAATAGCTCTCTTTATACCAAGAATGATCCAAACCTGCTCAGCGATAAGCGATTCTTCTCATTCCGAATTTCTTTTTTCGGTGCATCTAATAGCACCAACATCAGGTTCTGTCCGAACGCAACATTCAGTGATAATAGTAGATGAATTTCCTAAAATTGGTATCAATGCAGAGTTAGATCTAATTAGTTGGGCAGCTTTAGGCCCTAGATGCACTGATGCGGAAGTGGGAACATATGATGAAGGGGGATATGACATAGCTTTCTTCGGTATGTCACTGGGAACTCCTACTGGACACCCTGGAGCAGCTATGCAGGCTGTATATGGAACAGAGGGGATTCCTCCCGCAGGATTCAATGTCATGTATTGGGCTCCTGGTACAGATTCCTTTGGCAGGAGTTATATGAATTATCGGGCAAATGAATCAAATCAACTTATCAAAGAGATCAATAATAATTGGAATCTCACAGAAGTGAAAGAGGACGTGAAAACTTGGCAAAAACTCTGGTACGATGTAATGCCCAATATTATCATCTACAATCAATATGAAGTACACGCCATCGGTTCAGGCCTTTATGGATACGACCCAGTTAATCCTTATCCTCTCCTAGCTATAGAGGATATGTGGACAACGGCTGATTATAAAGGTGGTGACCAGGTAGTACTAGCAGCAAGCACAGGAGGCCAAGTGTTTAACCCAATGATCGCTACTGATGTGTATGATCAGTACATGAGTCAAACATCTTTTGATGGACTCTATGGCAGAACTCCTTCCAAAGAAATTGTTCTACCAATAGGGACAAACCGAGAGACCTGGATGACTGACAACTATGGTACCACAGAACCTCTAGCCGTTTGCCCACGAATAGCAACGAAAATGGGTAATTACTCTGCAGACGGGTTAACGTACCAGGTTGATATGAGAGATGATGTCTATTTCCATGATGGACACCAAGCTGATATGTGGGATCTTGCCATGAGCTTCCAAGCACATTTGACTCCCGCTGTTGCTAGTAGGGTTTATTCGAACTTATTAGTACCCTTTGGTACGGATAACAAAACCGCTAGACATGGGAATTACTCCTTTACAGTTTCAGACGCGAATGGCGATGGACACGATGAGCGAATCAATATATCCTTAGCTACAACCTTTACTCCATTCGAGGGAGACTATGTAGGGCAGAATTTCTACCCCGAGCATATTCTTGGCGATCCTGTTAACCACGGATTCGACACAAGCGGGGACTTTGACCCAGACACGACTTGGTTATGCAAACCAGGCAACTGGCGAAGCCATTCCACTACTACAGGCCGAACCACTGATTCAGGTGGCTACCCAGGCCCCATTGGTTGTGGTTCGATGATCTTTGAGAATTTTGATTCTACGACAAGTACAGTTACTCTCAAGAAATTTGAGAATATTAAATGGGATAATGCAACTGGTGCATGGGTCACAAATACCACTGTTAACCACTGGAATATTAACAATCTAGGTGATATGCCTGACACTGCCAAGGTCATCGTTGCAAGTATGGATTCAGCTATCGCGGACATGAAGACTGGTGTTGTTAACATTATGGATCCCCAGTTCACGATGGCAAACATTCTGGACGAACTCCAAGCCGATGCCTCCATTCAACCAATCCTCTCACCCGAAACTGGTTGGCAAGCAATGTATTTCAATCCAAAATTTGAACAAGATGGTGTCTATCACTTGAATAAGAAGGGTGTACGCCATGCGATTTCTCACATAGTTCCCCGTGAAGATATTATCACTAACCTCATGAACGGTCTCGCTCTCCCAGCATACACACCTGTACCAATCACTTCATGGGGAGCTATTTTGGATACAGAAATGCTAGCCTATAAGAAAACTGTTACAGCTACAGATGGTTCTACTCCAGAAAAGGAGGCAATGACCGCTTACGACAGCTATAATATAAGACTCGCTTTAGATTGGCTTGATACGGAAGGATATGATACTGTTGTTTGGTCTGATGGAATGGATTCTGAATCCGATAGTTTTTCTGTATTAACTTATACTCCAATCAGCATTCAGTCCTATATTAATTCTCTATTGTCATTAGTATCAAGTGATCCAAATGTTTTCTTTGGGGGGATTCTTTTAACGGGAATTATATCGATTTTAATCTATCAGAGAAGACACAAAAAGTCTTTAGATTGAAGAAAAATTCCAACTATTCCGTAATGTATCGATATCCAACCTTAGGTGAATTAATTTCACACTTTTAGTGGTTAAGACTGTTTTGATTTCATCTGGTTTTTCTAGTAGAATGCATTGGAGTCAAACTTTTTAACAGAAAGAAATCGTAGATTATTGACATAAAATTGAGGGTCGTTTCAGGGTCTATTTGGGTGCTTCTGGTCATAATCATCGGGATGGCTCCCTTTGCACCAAAAGTGACTCGAATATATTCAATTGTAAGTCAATCCTTTGAACGAGAATCTTTTTTTTCAATTCACCTACTTGCACCAACATCTAGTACTCGACTTCGATATCTAATACTCATAGAACAAGAATTTCCCAAAATTGGTATTGATGCAGAGTTGGATTTAATCAGTTGGGCAGCATTGGGCCCCCGGGCAACCGATCAAGAAGTAGGTACATATGATGAAGGTGGTTATGATATCTGCTTCTTTGGTATGTCACTAGGAACCTCCATTGGGCACCCTGGAGCAGCTATGCAGGCTGTATATGGAGCAGACGCAATCCCTCCAGCAGGATTTAATGTTATGTATTGGGCTCCTGGTACAGATTCAATTGGAAGGAGTTATATGAATTATCAGGCAAATGAATCAAATCAACTTATCAAAGAGATCAATAATAATTGGAATCTCACAGAGGTGAAGGATAACATATACGAATGGCAAAAGCTTTGGTATGACGTCATGCCTAGTGTATTAATCTATAACCAGTATGAGATGCACGCCATTGGTGCAGGCCTTTATGGATACGACCCTGTTAACCCCTACCCACTTCTTTCCATACCAGATATGTGGACAACATCTGATTATAAAGGTGGTGACCAGGTAGTACTAGCAGCAAGCACTGCAGGCGCTTGCTTTAACCCAATGATTGCTACTGATGTGTATGATCAGTACATGAGTGCCCAATCTTTTGATGGACTTTATGGCAACACCCCTTCCGAAGAAGTTGTTCTCCCAACAGGAACAGATCGAGCTACTTGGATGACTACCAACTATAATACCACTGATTATCTAGCTCTTTACCCAAGAATGGCAGTAGGCATGGGTAACTATTCTGCAGACGGGTTGTCGTACCAAGTTGATATGAGAGATGATATCTATTTCCATGACGGACACAAGGCTGATATGTGGGATCTCGCCATGAGCTTCCAAGCAGCAATGACTCCTGATGTGGCTTTTTATCACTCACGCATAGGAGTGCCATTTGGTGAGGATGATAAAACCAATAAGCATGGTAATTACTCCTTTACAGTCTCAGACGCGAATGACGATGGTCACTATGAGCGAATCAATATCACCTTAAATACAACCTTTACCCCTTTCGAGACAGACTATGTAGGACAATCATTTTACCCAGAACATATTCTTGGCGACCCAGTCAACCATGGTTTCGATACAAATGGGAACTTTGACCCCGATAATACGTGGCTTTGTAAACCTGCCGACTGGAAATACCACTCTACCACTACAGGCCGAACTACTGACCCAGGTGGCTATCCTGGACCCATTAGCTGTGGAGAAATGATCTTTAAAGATTTCGACTCTACTACTGCTTATGTTACCCTTGAGAAATTCAACCAAACCAGATGGGATAACGCTAGTGGTACATGGGTAGCAGATCCGACTGTCAACCACTGGAATATTGCCAATCTAAATAAAATGCCTAACAAGGCTAAGGTCATCACTGCTACTATGGACTCTGCTCTCGCGGATTTGAAGACTGGTGGAGTCAATGTCATGGATCCCCAGTTTACAATGGCCAACATTCTTGACGAGCTCCAATCCGAAACAACAGTTCGACCTATTCTGACATTAGAGAGTGGGTGGCAAGCAATGCACTTTAATCCAAAGTTCGAACAAAATGGTATTTATCACCTGAATAAGAAAGGAGTAAGACATGCGATTTCCCACATCGTCCCTCGTCAAGCAATAGTTGAGAACTTATTGAATGGATTAGCGTGTCCAGCTTATACCCCACTTCCCCAAAACTCGTGGGCAGCATTACCTGAAGAAGATTTAATCACTTATAAACAATCATTATTAGCAACAGATGGCACAATCCCAGAGGAAGGAGAAACAACAGCTTTTGATAGCTATAATATAGAACTGGCTTTGGATTGGCTTGATACAGAAGGATATGATACCACTGTTTGGTCCGATGGAATAGAGTCTGAATCCGATAGTTCTTCTGTATTAACTAACGCTCCAATCTACATTCAGCCCTATATTAATTCTCTATTGT
>JAEOTY010000322.1 GCA_016839625.1 Candidatus Hodarchaeota archaeon | reverse complement strand
TTGAAGCAATAATAAAAGCTGCTGGTGGAAAACCAGATGAATCAAAAGTTAAAGCCCTTGTCGCAACATTATCATCAATAGACATTGATGAAGTAATTAAAGGAGCCTCACTATTGACAACTGCATCTCCAGGGGCCTCAGTATCTGAACCTACTAAAGACGTGAAGGATGCAGCAAAAATAGAGGAAGTAGAAGAAGAAGAAGAGGGTGATGATCTTGGTTTATCCTCTTTATTTGGATGACCTATCCTACCCAAAAAATTGGTTTTTATGAACTTTTTTAACCTCGGTGACAACACCGAGGGAACTTTTGCTTTCCTAGATCAAACAGCGTTTATTTGTTAAGTGAGTTAAACGATTTTTGTTAAAGCTCTGGATGATAAGAGAAGATATTTTAGAACCCTTTAAAAGACTCAAAAATATAATTATTTCAAGGTTAAAAGATAAAAACGTACAATTTCTCATCTAAATGTAACTTCTAGCGTTTTTAAAGATTGGGCCAGTGGTGAAGCTGGTATCACGCCTCCTTCGCAAGGCGGAGTTCACATGGCGTTACCCCTGAATAACCGCAAACCCCGAGTTCAAGTCTCGGCTGGTCCACCATTTGTGTAGTTAAATGATTGATTATAAACTCTTGGAAATCCTAATGTCAATTCAAAGGACTATTACGAAAGAAAAACTTGTTAATATTTCAAAAAAGGAGTTTCTAAGAGCTGGATACTCTCTCTGGAGCGAGAACATAAGATCTAATGCCTTCGATTTCATTGCTAAACAAAATCTAATTTCAGGTTTAAAACCTAGCTCGCAAAGGATTATTATAAAAGTATTGGTTGATTTAGACCTGTTTAAAAAACAAACGTCTGTTGACTTACAATTGATTTCAAAACTAATCTCAGGATTTCCTTTAATAGTAGCTCATTCCACAGCGGGAAAAAACATTAAAGGAGCAACTTTGTATCGGAGACATGATGTTTCTGCAATTTCAATTAAGACTTTACAAATGTTTCTTCAATATGAAAAAGGCTTAACCTCATCAAAAATCTCAAAATTTACACATCGTGGAGGAGTTTTTGTTAATCTTTCTAAAGAGAAATTTAAAGAACGAAGAAAGCAATTGCAACTAGAGATGACTATTCTTTCAAAGAAAGTAGGAATATCACGACATTCGCTTTACAAATATGAAAGAGGGGAAAGCTTCCCAAAAACCAAAAATTTTGATTTATTGAGTAAAATACTTGGTGCAAATCTGGATGTCCCTATAGAAATTTTAGAAACGCAGTTTAAAGACATAAGTCAACATACATTAAAAGGTTATCAAAGACCCCGATCTAATTTACAAAAAGAGATCACGAATTACCTTGAGGATAAAGGATTTAACGTACTTTGGTTTAAATCTGAACCTTTTGATGGGCTTTCTGAACCACAAAAGGATAACCCTCCTTCTGATAATCGAGAGGATGTTACTTATCCAATGATCACTGGTGTAACATCATCAAATGAAGAAAGTGATTCGAACCGGATTTTCTTGATAAACAGTCTCTCAAAATTTCTCAAGAAGAGAGCGATTTGGTTTATTGAGGATGAAGAGAACATTGAGAATCTGGATTCTTCCAAAGAATCATCACCATTAACTGTAATTAAAATTTCAGATCTTGAAGGCATGGCTCTTTTGGACTTTAAAAACATACTAGAAAAGAGAAAATACTCAGATTTCTTGAGAAATCAGAAAATGGACTAGCTATCTCGATACCAATTAATAACGAAAGGAAATTAAGCTGGATTCATTGCGCCTCTTATCATACATCATTTGATAGTATTATCCCCTATGATTATATTCCAAGGAACACTGTTTATCATATCGCTTACGTTTAATTTTGATAAACCTCAGTCTTGAAAAGAACCATACAAGTGATTAACAAATGATGAATGAATCTTAGAGGTCAATGATATGTCGAAAACACAACCAGAAGAAAAAGATGGGAATTTACCTCGTCTTCCATGGATTCCTGGTCTTAAAAAACCTACGTTCGATTTTCGCATCCCTGACATAGAACTACCCTACGAAGCGCCCCACAAGTATCTTTTAGCCTTCATGCTCTTTCTAATTATTTTCATTTTAGCTGGTGGAATCTATGATCTTACAGAGCAACCACTTCCAATGGGACAAACCACCACCCAACTCGTTCCAGTATTTAAATCATCAAGTGAACAATTTTTGGTTGAGTCTCTTATTGCAGGGTTATTCATCGGAATAGGTGCAGGTGGACTTTATTTAATCCGCCATTCAACTCGCTTTGCTTATGATGTTAGAACTTCCATTACACTCTTAATCTTAGGTATTATCCTCACTCTCGTCGCAACTGGCGGAACTATCGTTATGTACGACTTCAAAACTACTTAAAAATCATTAGCCAACCGTTTTGCTGGGATTTTGTATATATCTTTGAATTTAAACTCTTAAAAGATGCTACAATCCGAAAGCCAAGCGGATGGGTTAACGGTTTTCTGTTTCCCTGTAGTACGGCGCTGGCCTTGAGTCAAAGGAAAGTTGTAGACGTTGCCAGAAAGCCAGTGTACTTCCTGTACGCGAGGGTTCAAATCCCTCCTTGCATTATCAACTAATTTGGAATTTAGAAATCAACTAAACAGAAATACCTTGCCGGGGTAGCCAAGTGGACAGGTTAATGGTTCACCATCACCCTGTACAACGGCGCTGGCCTTGAGACATTGAAGAATTTCACTCCATGACAGAGAGCCAGTGTACTATTGTACTCGAGGGTTCGAATCTCAGGGTGTTATTATCCTGGGAGAAAATCCCTCCCCCGGCGCTCTACACATATTTTTTAATTGACAAATCTCCATTTTTACAAAACCATGATTTCTCGGGTCATTCTTCTGTATTTTCTAAAAAAGGATTTTGCCAATAGTGTGTTCCAGGCCTCATTGAAATGATTCCAATCTCCTAGGTTTCTTTTTGATAAACTAGGTATCAATTCGTCAATAAATTCTTCAAAACATTTTTTCACATATGAAGCTTCTAATATAAAAGTATCATCAAAGATATTCTCTGCTGTGTCACGTAAGATTCTCCATAAATTCTCATCATTTATATTCTTCAGAGCATTTTTAAGATATAATAGAGGTTTTCCAATCGAATTTTCATAAATTGGTAAGATAATACTGCTTTTTAGACTTTCTTGTTGAAATCCTTTAAATAGCATTACATCTAAAAAGCTGCTCTTAATTCTATTAAAATTTATCTCACTAGCTTCCTTCGTGAGTGGATGTGAACAACTCCACTTATAAGCAAGTGTTTTGCCATCATCGAGTTCATCTATCGCTACCACAGCTGCAGGCACTTGGTATTTTGTTTTTAAATATAACAATTCCAATGTTTGAAAAACAATGTTGCTTGGCGTTACATGAGGATTTTTTCCTATAACTTTAATCTGAATTATTCCTAATAGATTCTGCCCTTCATAAATCAATGCATCATTTGAATAATGTACAATACCTTTTACTTCTTTTGAAGATTGCCCCCCAACATGATATTCTTTCTTTATCTTTGAGGGATTTTTTATTTTAAGTTACATCGCTATATTTGGCTCACAACTTGATGTAAATCCAATCAGCTCTCTCAGGCCACTTTCTCTTGTAAAGAATGTGGCTTTAAACTAAATATTAACCTCAATATGAGCCAAAACCTATCCGATTTTGGTGAGGCTGTTATCGGATAGGCTTCTGTCAATAGTCTGAATGTTGTGGGAGTCCCCCTCACAGAAACCATTCTATTATTATGCAGACTACTAGCGACAAGCCACTGATTTCAGCCAGTGGTAATTGATTTAAAACCAACAATCCTTATAACTCCAAATTCTTCTCCCCATTTGAGTAATC
>JAEOTY010000321.1 GCA_016839625.1 Candidatus Hodarchaeota archaeon | reverse complement strand
GTTCTATATTCAGGAGTTGCTTTAATTGTCCTTTATTTTTTGACTTTCATTCTCCAAATCCCTGGGAGTGTTTATTGGGAGGAAATTGCAGCCATTTTTATCTGTTTTTTCATTTTAAAAAGAGGAGTAAAGAGTGAATTCAAAGAAATGCTATATTTAGGAGCGGTTCTGTTTGTCATTTCGATATTAGAATTTATCGGTAGGGTTTACCTCGCATTCCATCTTTATCAACCACATTTTCTACCACTGTTTATCTCCTTTTACATAGTAATTGGGTTTCTTTTCTTGATTCCTTACATAATCAGTGGTATTCGAATTTTTAAAAAGGCCCCTCGTCTTCTTGAGGAAAGCTGGCGATGATTCTATGGATAAAACCAATCTAACTCTTCCCTCTAACGAGTTATTCACCACTTCTGTTCGATTAACAATCATGATCCTTCTTCTTAGTCATAAGAAGATCAATTTCACTGAACTCCAGAAGCTACTCCATTTAACACCAGGAAATTTGGACCATCATCTTAAAAAATTGGAGACAGCAAAATATGTGAAGACTTACAAGAAGTTATCTTCTCTGAGACGGCCTCTAACATTTGTTGAGATTACTCCCCATGGAAAAAGCGTCTTCGAGGAATACATTACAGAACTTAGAGATGTTCTAAATAAATTAGTATTGCTCTCAGGGAAATAACCAAAATCTTTTTTTCTTCATAATTTCAACGAAGATCAACGATGCGCAACGTTTATAAATGTATTCCAATCGTCTTAACATAGGCAAAGCGTATGGAGAGATAAAAAAGAGAAGTCATCATAAGGTTCTCGAACAATTTGGAAAATGAGGAGTATGATTTGAGATGAAAGTTAAGTTTTTGGTGATTGGTTTGACAATAATTGGATCAATTGCTGTTGGTTTTGTTCTACTAACGACATGGTTATCGTTAGGTGGATGTCCACCATCTTATTGGGTTTCAGTATTCAATATTGCCGAAACAACTTCTCCTACAACCAATATTACACGTAATGATCTTCCTCCTAATTCAGTTCTTCAATCCATTCTAATTGAATTAATCGAAAATAGTAGTCTAAACGATATTGACAGAGAATTGCCATTTTCCGATTGGAACGCTACAAAATCAATGCTAGAGAATTCTAACATTGTTCCAAGTGCTGAATCTTATCCAGGCAGATGGGTAGGAATAGTCTATTTCGAGAATGAACTGATACAAATTGAATTGAATACAATAGTTTGCTAGGTACCTCAATCGTGATTATTGACGACCTCTAACATTTGTTGAGATTATTCCCAACGGAAAAACAACTTTTGAGGACTATCTCACGAATCTTAGAAATGTTCTAAATCAAATCGTGTTGTCGTCAAAGAAATAGTTCGGGTTGGATTTATCAACCCTTGAAAAAATGCTGTAGAGAAATAATGGAAATTGATCTTCACTAGTACTAAATCTTTCCAATTCTTTTTTTCACTAGTATCCTCCCTTTCAAGACCAATGCTAAGCTTGTGATAACAATTGCAAGCAATAAGAAGGCTAAGAAGAGTGCTTGTTCCACAATAAACCTGAGCAATGCCCATGGGAGTGTGATAAAGCTAAAGATAAGGCTGATGAGGAGTGAATACATCCCTCTTTCTTGCCAGACAAATAATTTTTCTTCTGGTGGCTTTTTCTTTAATCTGTAAATTGACATTTGAACCATGCCGACTCGTAGGAAACAGGCATAGGAGAGAAGACTTAGTAAGAACAAGCTAATGAATATAATGAGCATATATTCGAAATGGGAAGGCCACAGACTCTCCATATTCAGAACTGTCAAGATCTCCAGAATTAAATCACCTAAAATGGGAATTTCAGCCAAAAGGGGTTTGTCCAAGAATGAGAAGACTTCTGCTCCCTGTGCTCGGATACTAATGATAAAAGCACAGGTAGCCATGTAGAATCCCGCAAGGATAGCACTGGCGGTAGAAAAGTGTCCCGCGAAATCCATGATAGATTCTTTCATAGCATCTCTGGTTTTATCAGAGAAAAATGCATTATTTTCTTTTATACTGGTTTGTAATTCTTGATCGTTACCCATGTTAATCATTTTCGTTTCTAAAGAATTTATATAAACCCCTCAGTACATTTTTATACTAATGATAAACATAACTGTTCTTTATCACCTAATAATAGTGTTTGGAACCTTTTTAGCAATCCTAAGCCGATTAAATTTTGCTCATTATGTTCAAATGTCTCTATCTCAACTATTTGTGCAAATCCTATTTTCTGATTTTTAACAAGAGCTCTAGAGCACCTTAGTGGCTTTAATTCCCCGCTAATACTCTCACCATAAGACCAAAGATCTGGAGGAAGTTCGTATTGGTATAATTTGAATTTTTTATAAGTCGTATACGGAATCAGAAGATATCCGTCAAAACCAGTGTCAATTAGAAAATCGTATTCTTCTTTTAGCTTATCAACTGAGATCTCCAGAGGGAAAACAGGGATTTTCACCCTCGCATCCTGGTCTTGGTAATCCCAACATTTTTTATGTTCTAGCAACCTTCATCCTCCATCCTAACTTTGCTATTTTCTTTCGTTCAATACCAATCTGCCAAATAAGCCCATGTTCAGCTTTTGGATTCAGTTTTAACGCTTCATTTTTAGCATCTTCCCAACTACTGAAGACCCCAATGAAATTTCCTTCAGAAATCAATGCAAATTTCCCAAACTCTTTCCCTTCCAGTGTTTTTTTCATTTTATTATAAATTTCAACGTTCTTATTCATTTGAGGACTTGTATCTTTAATTGGAATAAATAAATATAATTTCAAGGCGTCTTCAATAGTCTTTGAAAGCGCTCCTTTGGTATTTCCATAAGTTTGGTATGCCCGTTCACGTAGTCGTTGATCGAGTTTCTCATCAATACTGACCTTGAGAACCTTCATAATTAATTAAGGTCTTAAGACCTTAAAAAGTTATTCACTATCGAACTCGGTTCAAGATTTCATTAGTTGTTTTCTAATGCTTTTTCGAGAAGTTATCTAGTTATCTTCCTGAGAAATCTAACGAAAATAAGAACAAAAAAGAGAAGAATAACAATAATAAATATACCTATTACAAGAGCAAAAGGACTTTGTGCGTCTGCCATGAAAAAAATTCTCCTTAGGGAGCTGAATGATGTTATCAACCAATCAGTAAGAGTAATCTATATTTCTTTCCTTCTTTCTAACGTTTTCCCCCTCGGTCAACCTTCTCGATTTTGAACCAAAAGTAGGTCTCTGAGATCACAATAGGTTAAATCCTAACTGCTATCTGGTAATTTTTCTGAGAAACATGATAAAGATTGCAACACCAAGTAAAAGCAGTCCTAAAAAAAGTAAAATAAGAATTATAGGAGAATTATCAGTCATTTCCTAATCTACCTTTCTTTGCGAATTTACCTATCTTGTCCTTTTTCGAAGAAATCTGATTAGAATCGCAATGAAAACTCCAAAAATCATTATAAAGAATATAATTACACTAATTTGTAAATATAGATCAGCCTGTTCCATAAGATGAATCCAACCGAGTGAATAGAGTTGATGTCTCGACCCCTATTAATAGGGTTTTTGGAATTTCTCCAATTTTTTGTCCAATTGTTCTAATTTCGATTCCATTCCTTCTAATCGTGTACTCATTAATATCTTGATCTCTTTTAATTCAGCTAGCATTTGGAGAGGGATTGATTCAATTGGTTCTTCCTCGCCTTTGGGCGGGGTAACAGTCCCATAAGCAGCTTGAAATTGTCGCAATTGCGTGAGAATATAGTCTCTCACCTCCCGATAGACTTTAATTCCTTCCAGTTTTTCCTCTGCTGTTTCATCAAGAGAGTACCCTTTACCCCCTGCAGTTTGAATCTCAATGGTGCCAATACCAAATAGTCGGTCGAAGGGGCCCGTTTTCATGTTAATATTTGTTACAGTCCGATATGGTACATGTTTCTCGGATCTGTTAATCACTCCTTTATGAACTACTATTTCATGACCGTGAACAATGAATAACATGGATTTTACATATATGCGCATCCCTATTACGTAAACGATTGTAATCACGAACCACATAGCCATATAAATAGCTCCCATCCAAAAGAAAGCTTGAAGTAGTACGTCTCTTTGGGATGTATCAGTAATGGAAGTCAGAAAATAATCAAAAAAGCCAAATATTATTATCAATGTAGCTGTAAATATAATGAATACTAATACGTATAAGAAATAATTTTTCCAAAGAAGATTCTTGTTTGGACGAATTATTCTGGGTTCCCCTGGGGGTGGAGGGATATCAGATCCCTTGATTATTCTAACTTCGCTCATTCTTCTTTCGTTCCTTGCTTTTCTCTTATAACAATTTCATCAAACGTTTCTTTGAATTGTTCTCTTATTAGATCATTCCTATTTGGTTCATTAAGCCCATGTTCTTTTCTGATTAAATCAAGAATCTCATAACATTGATCCTGACATTTGACATTACAGACATGTTCTTGCCAGAGAAAATAACCCTCTTTTACAGTATAAAAGATGTAGACCTTTCGATCAATTCTAAAATCGTGGCCATACAGAATCCCATTCTTCTGAAGTATTTCCAATGTCTTTTCTTCTATATCATCCTGAAGTGAAACGTCTAATCTAGAAGTATCAGCAAGTTCTTTTAGACCCTTACGTATCTTTTTCAGGCCAACCGATTTAAATTTCGATACAGTTCGGACATCTACTTTTTTTTGGAAACGTTGATCCGATTTTTCTTTCTCTTTTTCTTCTCTCTCTCTTTCGAGTATGATTGCAATGTCTTCGAGGCTGATCTGAGGATTCTTGAAAATTTCTCTGATAACAATCTTCTCAGAATCCGATAGTTGAGTAGTCACGAGTGTTGCCTCTAAATCATTCAAACAATGTTACTCATACCAAATATTGTTCATTACTAATATTTCGTAATGGACTATATAAACCTTTCGTTTCAACAAATAAAGGTAAATTCTTTAGTTTTTCAATCAACAAAGTAGTTACATTTTACACTTATTACTTGAATTGAATTAACAACCTCATTTGATACATTTTCCTAAAAGGCAAAGTATATAAGTATGTTACCAAATATTAGTAATTGACTAATATTAGTAATTTACTAAAATTAGTAATCCGAAAAGGAGCATACAAATTGTTTAATCAAGAAATAAAAGAACAATCACAAATTAAAAAGTCAAAAGAGCTCGAAGAGGTTCAAACGTTACGAACTCTCGGCATCGTATGGATTTGTTTAGGTGGTGCTAATCCTCTGTTTTTTATACTTGGATTGGTATTCCTACTCTCTTCTATGGTGAAAGCTAAGAGAAGAGAGGCTATTGAAGGGGGTCATGCGTAATGGCTTGGATAGGAGCAATCGCGGCAGCGACCGCTTGTAATAATGGAAGACGACGTAAAAAACCAAGTAAGTTAGTATACCTAGTTACGATCTTCAGTCTCGTGTTTGGGATTTTTGTACCTCTGGTAGTAATCCTTGGCATGTATAGTAGTAGCACAATGACACTATTTCCGTTAATATTCATTTTCATCATTATGATTGGAGTAATTGTTTTAGTTGCTGCTGGTTTGTCTGAGTTTGATCATGACGATGAAACAGGAACGGCAGATAGAGGAAATTACAGAAGTTCTAGAAAGCAAAGACATGGAAGTGCTTCTTATCGTAATCCCGAACCTGAAGAAGACTACTATTGGGGATCAGAATCAAAATCATCTCCATACTTTTGTACCAATTGTGGTATTCGATTAGAGTCCGATGATCGGTTCTGCGCTTCCTGTGGTCGGAGGGTAACTTAATATCAAAATAAATGGTGTAAGAAAGATGTCTGGTACAGTTGTTGCCTGTAAGAAATTGGTTACTAAAATGTCACCTTCAGTTCAGAAGGTGTATCGAATTTTACAGACAGAGAAACAAATGCGGCTTCGAGACATTGAATCTCAAATTCACCACTCTCCACGAATGGTACGTCGTGCTCTTCGTAATTTGAAGGATTTAGGCTTAGTTATTAAAATTAAGGGACTGTGGTGGTCTTATTACACCATTAATCGTTAAATCTAATAATAATAAAAGTGAACGAAAATGCAAATACAAGAAACTATTACTGAAACAAAACAAACAAGAAAGGTACTTATCCGAACGGATAAGCTATCTAAATACTATGGAAAAGATATCAAAGCAGTTGATGAGCTTGATCTTGAGGTTTATGAGGGCGAAACTTTCGGATTGCTAGGACCTAATGGTGCTGGTAAGACTACTACTGTTCGCCTCTTAAACTGTATTCTGAAACCAACCAGTGGAACTGCTGATGTAAATGGTTATAATATCTCTAAAGACTCTACTCAGGTAAAAACCATAACTGGGTTATTGGCAGAGTCACCAGGGTTGTATGAGAAGCTCAGTGCTTATGAGTTTCTCGAATTCATTGGAGCATTATACAACATCAAAGGAAAGGTGTTGAAAGAGCGGATTGAAGAGCTTTTGAAGTTATTCAGTCTGACTGAAAGGAAAGATTATCTCCTTGAAGGTTTTAGCTCGGGAATGAAACAGAAAGTATTAATTGCCGCAGCTTTAATCCACGATCCTGCGATTATCTTCTTCGATGAACCCACTGCAGCCTTAGATCCTCGTGCTGCGCACATGGTTAAGGATTTGATTAATGGGTTAGCAGATCAACTTGGTAGAACCTTTGTCATTTGCAGCCATATTCTTCCAGTTGTGGAAGAAATTTGCGATCGAATTGGGATTATTAACCATGGTAGACTTATTGCTGTGGGGACAGTAGACGAAATCATTGCTCAAGCAGGAACTAAAACATTGGAAGAAGCATTCATCGCTCTAACTGGAGGAATTGATGAAAAAGAACTCCTGGCTTGGAGGAATCTCAGTTGATTTCATTCCCCAACTTTTCCTGGTTATCAATTGCTAAAACTGAATATCGTGTGACTACAAGTCGAATTCGAGAAATCAGGCCCTATCTCCCCTACATTTTAATCGGGGGCTTAGTGATTTACACGTTTTTCATTGCGCCCTCCATAATTGATGCTTTTGTCGATGAGTTACATGAATTATTGCTTTCTGCAGTAGCTGTGGCTCTGATTAATGTTCTCTTCTTCGTATTTTTTGTCATGTTCGCTTCTATGCCAATCGCATCAACTTTACAGGACATAAAAACAGAACATTTGGAGATCTACTTATCCTCCCCTATCAAAACAAGTGATATCTTAATTGGCGAATTCTTAGGAAAAATCCCTTTCTACGCCGCATTTGCAGCAATCATCGGCGGAACTTTCACAGCAGCTCTTTTCCCTCTCGGTCTAGATGTCTTCCAGATTCTTGTTATCGTTGCGGTTTTCATAATTCTCTTTTTAACTGCTACTTGGATAGGTAATATGATTGCAGTTCTCTTACGATCTATCCTAATGAAATCAGCCCGAGGTAGAGACATTGGAAAAGGACTGGCAATTGTGGTCATTTTACCATTAGTAGCTGTTATCTATCTATTAATTGGTGGATATTATGAAGTTCTCAAAGATCCTCAAAACGCAAAACTCGTACAAGATCTATTTGGATTCTTTCCATGGGGTTGGAGTTCTGAGATTATTGTTGCTATGGCACAGAATCCAGGAGATATCTTAGCTGTTGAATTTACAACATTTATGCAAATTACTGCATTAGTGACTTTCTTCGGAGGCTCTTTGTTAATTGGTGGATTTGTAGCAAACCGTGTTTATAACCTTGAACCAACTTCTTTTTCCGCTTCTAAATCCAACCCAAATAGTTTTTTCTATAACTCCATCAAGCAGCTTGGTGGTAGTGGATCATCTGGTCTTTTACTATCTTTAAGTTTTAAGACCTATTTCCGCAAAGCTAAGAATATTGCCTGGATCATTTATGGTGTGGGCTTAATTGTTGTTATGAATATCTTCTTATCCCAACCTGACGATCCTGAGAGTGCATTCATTATGTCCTTGTTCATTGGGCCTCTTTTAGCTGCTTTTGTTGCTTCTGATATCAGTCTTCAAGGAAAAGAGAATTTATTACTCTATAGACAAACTCCCACGGGAACACGAAAGTATCTTGGGATCAAGCTGTATCAATATCTCTTAACCATTCTCCCTATTGTTCTAATCGTTGAAACTACTGTTAATCTTCTTGTCCCAAATATACCCCTAGAAATTCTGTTACTCAATGTTATCTTGACTCTTCTTATTGCTTCTGCAGCAATAACTTTTACCATCGGTTTGTTTCTAGTGAATCCTGCATTTCATGATAAAGCGGGTGAATTTATGATAAATATACAAGTCTGTGTGTTTGTCGTTATGATTTCATTCTTTGTCTTACTGATTCCCCTAGATCTGATTCTCTGGGATCTCTTTGCCATCGGGGATGCCCTTTACCCTGTTGCAATAATCTACACTGCTTTTCTGTGGGCCCTTGGAATATGTATGTTTTCTTTTGGCGCAAAAAAGCTAAATAACATGGAATAAAATCCACTCTTCTTCTTTTTTTTCTTATAATAAAATTATGGTGAAATACATGAATAAAACGTTAAGAATCATTTTGGTAGGTTTTTTTATTCTCACTTTTTTTGGACAAGTAATCCTTTTCTTATATTTAGGTGAAAGAAATGCGGCCCTCAATCAAGGAATGTCTATTAGGGGCGCTAATATTGTTTTCTTCGCGGCAGATGGGTATTCTGAAGGTGATCTTCAGAGTGTGAAGCAGTATTTTGACCAATGGCGTGGAACGATCACTATAGCAGGGTTGTCAGGGAACCTGACTGCTAAAGAAAGCTCAATAACAGCAAATATTCTTCTACAAGATATTAATGAGATTACGGCTTATGATGCAATCGTAATACCTGGAGGAGAATTAGCACCAGCACTTAATGCAGATCACCATGTGATGCAGCTTCTTGAAGATGCAAATAATGAGGGTTTAGTGATTGCGGGTATAGGTAATGGAACACTTGTACAGGCTAATGCAGGGCTTCTAGAGGGTAAAAAGTTTACAACTCATAGTTCGATTGTTGATAATCTCACAGCAGCAGGAGGATTTTATGTTGACGGAGCTAATGTTGTTGTTGATGGCACCATTATTACAGTTTCCCCCCCTAACTACGAGGAACTCGCTTATACAGTTGCTAATACCTTAGGTTATTCCTACAATCTTGAGGTCGATATTTCATTTGATAAAGAAGAACAGGGTTGGAACTATTCTATCAGTGTTGTCCCTTCCGACAAACACATTGTTGAAAGAATGAGTATCAATCTCTCTTTAGAAGCAGCTACCAAAGAAAAAACACTAGTTAACACAGTTGAACTTATTGAAAAAGAAGATGGTATCTATACAGCTAGTTTTGGAATCTTAAATAATGGTTTCTATATCGTGGACGCTGAAATAGAGAGTATATACGGTAAAATTGAATTACGTACTGATATTTCGGAATTTTCCGTGGGTAGTAATTAATCTTGTTAAAATTAAGGGACATTGATGGTATTATTACACAATAAATGTATAAAATAAAAGTGAACGAAAATGACAATTCAAGGAACAATTACTGAAATAAAACAAACGAAAGCAAATCTTATTCGTACGGATAAGTTATCAAAATATTATGGAAGTGCCAATAATGAGGGTGTTCTAACCGTTAGAGAACTCAAGAAGCACTTCGGAACGGTTAAAGCGGTCGATGGTCTGTCTTTTACCATCTTTAGTGGAGAAATTTATGGCTTGCTTGGTCCTAATGGAGCTGGTAAAACGACCACGATTAAATCCATTTTAGGAATGCTCGCGCTCCAAGGAGGAAATATCACTGTCCTGGGTTTTGATCCAATAATTACCCCAGAAAAAGTCAAGGAAAACATTGGTTACGTTGCTGAAGAGCCCGTGCTGTACGAATCGATGACTGTCAAAGAATTATTCAACTTCATTGCATCCATTCGACGTCTCGATCCAGAACGTGCTACAACTGTAGCCAAGGAGTATCTCGTTTCGCTAAATGCTTTGGAGTATTATGATACGTTCATTGGTGGTCTCAGTCGTGGGAACAAGCAAAAGATACAGGTGATTGCTGCATTACTTCACGAACCCAAGGTGTTAATCT
>JAEOTY010000320.1 GCA_016839625.1 Candidatus Hodarchaeota archaeon | reverse complement strand
AGCAAAGTATCGAACTTCCACTGAAACATCCTAAATTTTTCAATCATATGGGAGCAAAACAGCCTAAGGGGATTCTAATTTTCGGTCCTCCAGGGACTGGAAAGACTCTCCTGGCGAAAGCGGTCGCTCATGAAACACAGGCGAATTTTATAAGTGTAAAAGGACCAGAATTACTATCTAAATGGGTCGGGGAATCAGAAAAAGGGATTCGCGAAGTTTTCCGTAAAGCACGTCAAGCAGCTCCATCGATTATTTTCTTTGATGAAATTGATTCAATCGCGCCTGTTCGTGGCAAATCATATGATTCTGGTGTAACGGAACGAATGATTAGCCAATTATTAACGGAACTGGATGGCTTAGAAGAACTCAGAGGAGTTGTTGTTGTTGCAGCTACAAACCGTCCAGATATGATTGATCCTGCTCTCCTTCGTCCAGGGCGGTTTGACA
Organism: Candidatus Hodarchaeota archaeon; assembly: GCA_016839625.1. Taxonomy (GTDB): domain Archaea; phylum Asgardarchaeota; class Heimdallarchaeia; order Hodarchaeales; family Hodarchaeaceae; genus Hodarchaeum. Next base: position 14,484 of record JAEOTY010000320.1, on the reverse strand, counting down.
AGGTTATTGGTATTAGCCTACCTGATGAAGAGGCTCGATTGGAAATCTTAAAGATCCATACAAAAAATGTTCCTCTCGCATCGGATGTTGACTTGGAGGAATTAAGTAATAAAACCGAGAACTTTTCTGGTGCTGATCTGGCTTCGATATGTCATGAAGCGGTATTAATAGCCGTTCAAGAGCACTTACCAAGTTTGAAAGACTTAGATGACGATTTCACTGCCTATAAAGTCACTAGTTCCCATTTTGAAACCTCTTATGAGAAAATTTTGAAAACCCGTAAAGCAGGTCGAATCAGGCCAGGACACAAACTTGAGGCGATGCAAGAAGAGATCGATCGATTATCATTTCTTTAGGAAGGGTTCCATTCCCCTTCTTTTATTTTTTTACTTAATTACAGTTTATCCTTTTATCAATTGAGTTCAAAATATAGACACTCGACTGATTTCTACTCAAACCACAAAAAGGGAATCTACAGAAAATTTTTCCATATCTCTTTTTGTTCCTAAGAATGATTCTTCTTTTCCCATTTAAGTTAGAAATAAAAACAATGGTTCCTGAATCCGAGGCAAACCAAGAGAAAGGGAGGAGAAAGGATACAAAATAATGAAAGCAGAGGGGGGACCCTGGTCATCGAACCAACTGATTATTTGACTGTTCTCAGGGGATTATGGATGAGATAAAGCAAAGAATGAGGTCCGTATGCTTTAATATTAGCAGACGAGTCCGTTTAATTTGGATAATGGGGTCTCATTGTTTATTAAGAAGAAAAGCTTCTCATTAACTAGCGGTGCAAGAACTGTTATCATCTTCACTACCCTGAAAGAGGTTAAGCCTTGAAACTAGTAAAGACAGTCAGGCTAAGATCGGTAAACCTTACGAAGAAGAAATACGAGGAAATTGCTCATGTTATCAATTGCTTTAAAGAATCCGTGAATTTTTTGATAAATAAATGCATTGAAAATCCGATCTTCAAGAACCCATCCAATAAAGGGAACGGAGCTTATGATTATTCATCGTATCCAAAGATTAGAAAGAACTTTTATTTTGAATGGAAATCTAGATTTCCTGATCTCCATACTCATTATTGCCATTCTTCCGCAAGAATTACTAAAGACATCTTAAAATCCTGGAATTCATGGTGTTTTAAAGAAAAGAATCGACTTCCGAACCCAAAATACAAGAAGAATTCGATGAAAGTGGAAGGATGCCTGTGTTATCTCAAGGAAAACTATGTAATTTTAGTTATTGAACCGAGGAGTAAGTTATACATTCCATATGAGCCAAACGAATATTTTAAAAGAGTTAAAACGAACAAATACGGAGAAATCACGCTAAAAATGAATACTAACAGAAAGGTTGACATTTTCATTCCATTCATTACAGCATTTGAAGAAAAACAACCCGAATCAATACTTGGAATTGACACTAATGAGCGAAGTATTGACATGCTTTTTTTGGCGAATGATCGAACAGAGTTTATGTCAATTGATGTTTCTGGCCTTTCTACAACGCACTATACTTATTCTTTAAAACGAAAACAAATTGCTAAAAAAATCACCAATGGTAAAAAATATCAGCCCAAAACAAAGAGAAATTTATTGAATAAATACGGGAAAAGAGAAAAAAACAAGTGTAAAGACTTGTTACACAAACTGACAAATCAGATTCTTGATGTAGTAGAAAAAAATAAGTCTATCGTAATATTGGAGGACTTAACTGATATAAGAAATTCTGTTTCCCGAAAAAAGAACTCTAAAAGAATGCGAAGGCGATTAAATCGCTGGAATTTTAGACAATTTCAAACTTATCTTGAATATAAAACGAATAGGACGGGGTTTCTCGTTTCCTATCAAAATCCAAGCTATACTTCTAGAAGATGCATGAAATGTGAAAAAACTACTGAAAGTAAGTCTCATAAGTTTGTTTGTAAGTATTGTGGTTTTAGGGTCAACCGACACTTTCAGGCAACCTTTAATATTGTGAATAGATTTATAGAACATCAAGATGTAGCGAGTTCCGATTCCGCTGAAAGGTATCGAATGAAGATGATGGCAGGAGAACTTCGTAAGTTCAAGGAATCCGTCATTGGAGATGCAAGTCAATATGATAGAATTAATGGGATTAACCCACTTTTATCTCCTTGATTAATCGGAATCTTTATTATAGCTCTTTTCTAGAGGCCAGAGAGAGATTGATTTTGGTGATTGAAATGGATGATGCATTCGAAATTAGAGATGTTATTGATATTGATTTAGAGGGAGGCACCCTCATTGAGTGTTTCCCTTCCATAAGTGCTCTTGCACTTATTACAGCCAACATTATCCTTGAATCAGCAGGAAGGCAAGACACGTGGGAATTCGATCAGGTCGCAGTAGGTGATAGTAATAAGCTTCCCTCGATCTGTGTGGTCTATTATTCTAAACCTAAGTTTCCAATTCGTATTTATGCAAGTAAGGAGACTAAAATAGCAATACTTGCTTCAGAAATCCCACAATACGCCCCTATTACTCGTGAAATAGGGAAAAAAATATTCCAATGGAGTAAAGACAAAGGAATTAAGCGGATCGTTTCGGTTGAGGGTTACAAGAGTGATTATACTGAAAGTCCGAGGGAAATCCCCTATAGAGTATATGGAATAGGGTCGACGGACTCCTGTAGGACATATCTTGCTGAAAAGAAGATTCCTCCTTTAGATCATGGGGTAATAAAAGGATTAAGCGCAGTATTATTAAACGAGGGTTGGTACAATCGTTCGGAGGTCATCGTGATTTTAGGGGAAATTCGGCAGCATTATCCTGAAGTTCGAACCGCTGCTCGAGTAATTGAGGTGCTAAATCAACTGATTCCCTCGTTAGGTATAGGAATTGAACCCATCCTTGCTCAGGCTGAGAAAATCGAACAAATGGCTCTATCAATGAGAAATGAAGCTAATGAGGCGTTGGAATCAGAAAGTCCGCCTCCAGTTAGGGGTACAACATATATCTAACTTCATTTTACCGTTGAGTAGATGTCCAGAACCGATTTTTTATTGTACAACATATTTATCAATGGTGAAGTGAGCATTGACTTTACCAAGATTCAGTAGTAGATTCTTCAAAATTCTCCAATATCACTGAATTTTGTTGTCAATAATCAATTAAGCTATTGGGTAACGTTTAATGTCAGTGCTAAAGGATTTTTCAGATTTACTACGTATCAGCTTGTGCTTCCTTGCTAGTATTGTGATGCTAATTGCAGGTTATGCATGTTATCGATTAAATGGTGTGTTGGAAAAAGAGTTAGATCCCAGTTTTTCCCCTCAAAATTTCCTTGAATTTCTCCTACAAAATGAAATAGTACCTCTAGATGGCATACTGATAGGAATAATCGTTCCATTCTCGTTAATCGCTGGAACGCATATTGTTAATGATTATTTTGACTATTCTAATGATATCCTTAGCCAACGATTGGATCGGCCCCTAGCTAGAGGGACAGTCACCTTGACCACAGCGAAAAGGTTGTTTCTTAGTTTTTACTCACTTGGATTTCTAGTAACCATAATTATGGTTATTTTCTATAGTCTTTCACCGTTCTTCATCTTAATTACTTTATTCTTCATAGGATTAGGAGTGGGCTATAACCTAGGAGTGAAAAAGTACGGGATCATTGGGAATATTTGGGTAAGTATAGGATATGTTGCTCCATTTTTGATGGCAACCATACTTGTGGGTATAATGAACGATTGGGTTCTTCTAAATATTTCGATAATCTCATTGTTCATTTTTTTCTTGGCATTAGGCCGTGAAGTATTAAAAGACATTATGGATATTGAAGGAGATTTAAAGACTGGTAAGCGATCAGTTGCCATTTCATTAGGTTCTCATTGGGCTGCAAGAATATCAGGAGGAGTATATATTGTTAGTATTCTTTTTGGAGCGATATTATTATTTTTTGGATTTCGGAATAATTGGGTCTTTCTAATTGGTTTCATTCTACTCGTGGGCCTTTTGATGACAACGACGATTATGTTAATCCGTGATCCAACCCTTGAAACCGCAACCAAGGGGAGAAAATATACTCGATGGTCACTCTGGTGGGCGACCGGACTTATTTTTCTTAGCAGTTTTTTTATTGTATGACTCTTATTCTCAAATTACGTGATGAAAATCACTTATCGAGCTTTTCTCTTGGTTCTTATTAAAGCAATTGCGACCAATAGAAGAAAAACAAACATCCATCCAGGTGTTGGAGCATCAGCTGTTATTGTAGGAGCTTCGGAAGTTGTTGGTTGGGTTGTCGTTATTGCTGGTTCAGTGGTTGTTGTAGTATGAGGGGGGGTGGTTGTTGTGGTTGTCGTGACCACTTCATTCTGAATCGTAAAGATAGCATCAGATGTATCTTCATTCGTTAAGCTTTCTGAACAGGTGGCGAGAACTCTGACCAAATAATTGGAACCGTCAGCAACAGTAGTAGTATCAAAGGTGAAGGCGTGCACTGTCGAAGTACCGAGTGAAAGCCAACTCGTACCACCATTCGCAGAAAGATAGACTGAATAAGTCACAGAATGAGTAAGAGAATCAATAGCAGGATGCCAAGTGATCGTAACCGTTCCACTGAGGGTTTCACCACCGTTGGGATAGATTATACTTGGATTAGAAAGATAATGGAAAGGGTTGGATGGAGTGGAGGTAGTCAGGGGAGCAGGATCCCGATTATTAACAGAACCATCAATGATATACGGATTATCAACAATCCCGTCGCTATTGGTATCTGGAGTTGTCCAGTCATTCCAATAATTGTAGGCGAATGTGTTTCTTGGCCCATCATCTAGAGCTTGAGAAGATACACCACCATTGTCGATGAAATCGTTCCACGCGATAATATTGTTTGCTGCAGAGGAATCGATTAAAATGCCATATTGGGTAGAGGTGGAAATTCGGTTGAAAACGATGGTATTATATTGGGAGTTATCAATCGTAATATCACAGTAACCATGGTTAGAGATACTATTCCAAACAACTGAATTATTATTGCTATCAAACTCTAGACTAATACCTCTCTCGCGGTTGTTGTAGATAGTATTGTTTGTGATACTATTATTGCTTGAAGAACTCAGGTGAATGCCATATAAGTTGGAATAGAGAGTATTATTCACAAAACTATTATTATCTGATATACCCGTCTTGATTCCATTCCAACCGTTGTCATAGATCACATTATCCGAAATCGTGTTATAATTAGAATCAAATAAGTGAATCCCTTCATTAGTGTTATTGTATATGGTGTTGTTGAAAACAAAATTCTGATCAGATGAGAATTCGATCTGTAAACCATTCCGATAGTTATGATAGAAAATATTGTCAATAATGCTGTTGTTCCAAGAGAAAAACCCAACTGAAATGCCATCATAATGGTTTTCATAACAGTTGTTATCGAAGATGCTGTTATTGAAAGCCCATTCAAGTCTAATTCCATAATTGCTGTTGTGGACAGTATTATTAGAAACATTATTCTTGCAGGAAGAATCAATACGAATTCCATCCCAGGAGTTATTGGAAATAGTATTGTTAAGAATAATCGTATTGTTAGAGTTAGAAAGACTAATGCCATCCTCACTATTCCCATGTATAGTAGTGCTGGAAATGGTATTATTATTGGAGGAAGACAGGTCAATGCCATCGTCGTCATTGTTGTAGATAGTATTGTTGAAGATGGTATTATTTCTGGAATTCCACAGGTAAATGCCATCCCAGGAGCTGTTGTAGATCGTATTGTTGGAGAGGGTATTATTATTGGAACCCCACAGTTCAATGCCCGAATAGGAGTTGTTGTAGATGGTATTGCTGGAAATGGTATTATTATTGGAGGAGGACAGGTCGATGCCCGAATAGGAGTTGTTGTAGATAGTATTGCTGGAAACGGTATTATTACTGGAGGAAGATAGGCGAATGCCAAACCAAGAGTTGTTGTACACTGTGTTGTTGAAAATAGTATTATTACTGGAAGAAGACAGGTAAAGGCCCTCATCGTCATTGTTGTAGATAGTATTGCTAGAAATGGTATTATTGTTGGAGGATATTAGGTCAATGCCCTCATCGGAGTTGTTGTAAATGGTATTGTTGAAGATGGTATTATTGTTGGAGGATATTAGGTCAATGCCCTCATTGGAGTTGTTGTAGATGGTATTGTTGGAAATGGTATTATTATTACTGGAGGACCACAGGTTAATGCCATAACCGTTGTTGTCGTAGATTGTGTTGTTGAAAATAACATTCTTACGGGAGGAAAACAGTTCAATGCCATAACCGTAGTTGTCGTAGATCGTATTGCTGGAAACGGTGTTATTATGGGAGGAAGACAGTAAAAGGCCCTCACCGTCATTGTTGTAGATAGTATTGTTATAAATGGTATTATTACTGGAGGAAGACAGTATAATGCCGTTATCGTCATTATTGTAGATCGTATTGTTGGAGAGGGTATTATTACTGGAGACAGACAGGTAAATGCCCCAATTGGAGTTGTTGTGGATAATGTTACTCGAAATGGTATTATTACTTGATAATGACAGACGAATACCCGTATAGGAGTTGTAGTAGATGGTATTATTGGAAATAGTATTATTATTACTGGAGGATAAAAGGTAAATGCCATCATCATCGTTGTCGTAGATCGTATTGCTAGAAAGGGTATTATTGCTGGAAGAAAAAAGGTAAATGCCATAATAGGCGTTGTTAAAAACAATATTATTATGAAGAGTATTATTATTGCAGAGATTGCTTAATGCGATACCATATTGGGTATAAGAGATGGAGTTGTTAATGAGTGTGTTATAATCAGAATTTCCTAGGACTATGCCGTCGTCGGTCTGATTGAAAATAGTATTACAAATAATATCAGTTTTATTCGAGTCAACCACATAAATAGCATAATGGGAGTTATTATAAAGCGTATTACTCATCAGAGTATTATTCTCACACGAAGAATCCAGCTTAATGCCATCAATGCAGTTTAGAATTGTATTACTAGCAATCGTACCATTTCCAACGTTCCAAAGATAGATACCAGTATGTCCGCTATTATTCGCATTTATCAAACAATTTTTGATTTCAAAATATACTGAAGTATCAGAAATGTGGATTAATGTGTGTGAATTATTAATGAAGTAGAAATCCTTTAGAACATACGGATGAGTTTTGGTGCCAGTCCCGATAAAGCCTGCTGCTGGAAAATCTGTCTCATCATCAATATAGATGGGATCATGGAATAATATATCAGGGTGAGTGAGAGGAAAGGGGTCGGAATTGCCAGTAGGTCCATCAATAGCGTATGGATTATCAACGATTCCATCATTATTATTATCAGGAGTGATCCAGTCATCCCAATAATTATAATTGAATTTATTATTTATACCATAATCATTTGCTTGTGAAGTCCCAGTGGGATTGTTAGAAATGAACTTATTCCATTCTAGAATAGTATGATTTGTAGTGAAATCAAGAACAACACCAAAACCATAATTATTTGCAATAGAATTATTTTCAATGGTAATATATTCAGAATTCCAAATAGAAATTCCTACCATGCTGTTATTATAGACTGTGTTCGTAATAAGGAAATTTTTCGTGGAATCAATTAACAAGATACCTTCGTAGTTATTATAGATGCTGTTTTCTGTAATATTGTTATGAGAAGAAGATTGCAGATTTATACCACATGCAGCGAAGTTGGTATGATTAAACATAGTATTACGAGAAATGTCAGTTTTATTGGAGTCTTTTACATATATTGCATAATCGGAGTTATTATAAAGCGTGTTACCTGTCAGAGTATTATTCTCGCACGACGAATCTAGTTTAATGCCATCTATACAGTTAAGAATTGTATTATCAGTGATTGTACCATTTCCAATGTGCCAAAGATAGATACCAGTATGTTCACTATTATTTGCATTCAATCTACAATGTTTGATTTCAAAATAAGCTGAGGTATCTTGAATATGGATTAAGGTTTGCGTTGAATTAATGAAGTAATAGCCTTTAAGGATGTATGGATCAGTTTTGGTTCCAGTCCCGATAAAACCTGCTGCTGGAAAATCTGTCTCATCATCAATATAGATGGGATCATGGAATAATATATCAGGGTGAGTGAGAGGCAAAGGATCAGAATTAAACGCAGCTCCATCAATGGTATAGGGATTATCAACGATTCCATCATTATTATTATCAGGAGTGGTCCAGTCATCCCAATAATTGTACCGGAATATATTGTTTGAACCTTCATCATTTGCTTGAATAGCATTATTGACGAATTTATTCCATGAAATATTATGATCTCCAGTGGTGGCAGCTAGGTCGATACCATAATAACCATTTTCAGCTATATAATTATTAATGAAAGAATTATTCGCATTATTGTTCAGAGTAAATCCATTATTGCTGTTATTATAGACTGAATTATCAATAAATTTATTGTTATCGACCATCCCACCTAGATAGAATCCTTGATAAGAGTTATTGAAAACTTTGTTAATAGTAAAAGAATTGTTTTCAATTTTATCACCAGACGAAATACCAAAACCATCATAATTGTTATATACAGTATTATTTGTATATTTATTGCCTCTTTTTTCTCCATTATTGAAATAGAATCCAGATTGTTGGTTGTTATAAACTATATTGCTTGTGAAATTGTTATAGTAAGCATTTGCAGCAGTCCAAATGCCGTTATTATTATCATACACGATATTGTTAGTAAATGAATTATTTTCTGAAGATGCAATATTAAGACCTCTCTGGCTGTTATTGTAGATTTTATTAATTGTTATATTATTCAAATCAGCTCCGAACATATATATGCCATCATAATTGTTGTAAATTGTATTGTTATGCACTGTATTATTGATTGATCCTAATATATCTCCATAAATAATCAGACCGTGGTACGTGTGATTGAAGACATGATTTTCAGTTATGGTATTATTGCTAGAATCCCAAAGACAAGCACCCCAATAACCAAATTCAATAGTATTGTTGTGGATTTGTCCATTTGTGACATTATTCATATAGATACTGTAATTATTTCCAGTTACTCCATTTAGTAGACAGTCATGGATGATGAAATGTGCTGAAGTGTCTCTAATATCAATAAGAATATTTGAAGAATCCGTGATACTGTAATTCTCAATACGATAGGGGTGAGTTGTATTACCATAACCAGGAAAGCCATAGAGGCCAAATGCGGAATCATTATTGATATCGATAGGAGCCCGCGGTGTATAATCCATAATCCTCGCAATAGAGGCTAAAGGCTGAGAACGATGTTTGAGGGTTGTGAAACTCTCAGATTGAAGTAAACTATTTTTTAGATTTGATTCTGGTCTAAATATTGCGGAGGAAGCCATAACTTCGTCAAAAACTCCTCTCAAAGCTTTGATTCTTAATGAAAATTCCTTTGAAGATACAGATTTGTCTTCAATTACTTTAGAACTAGTGAAAGCTTGAAATGGTGAAAGTACCATAATTAATATAAGTATCAGAAATACTAACGTTCTTATCTTTCTCATCCTTCTAGTCTCCTTATCTTGATCTTAACTTATTGTTTCTTTCAGGTTAAAAATTAGAAGTTAAAATTGATTTGATCTAAAATTTTTAAATCTTGTCAAATCAATCTCTTCTAACACAACCAGAAATTACTCTCTTTAAACTAAAATAGATACATAGAGCTGTGTAATTACATATCAGTTCGCTGCTCTATTAATTACCAAATAAGACTAGTTAGAATACAATTAGAGAGGTTTAATCTCTGTTAATCCTTTCATATAGGATTGGAGGATCTTGGGGATAATTACTGATCCATTCTCTTGTTGAAAGTTTTCCAAGAGGGCACAAAGTGTTCTTTCCGTTGCAATGGCTGTGGAATTCAACGTGTGGAGGAAATCTTTATCCCCACCTGCTTTACCATAAGTAATATTGAGTTTCCTGGCTTGATAATCGGTAACGTTCGAACAAGATACTAATTCTCGATACTGATTTTGAGCAGGGAACCACGCTTCAAGATCATATTTCTTTGCTGCGTTGGCATTCAATTCTCCTGAAGCAATGTTCACAACGCGATGAGGTATTTTTAAACGTCTGAATAATTCCTCTGCGTTCCCAATCATTTCTTCTTGTAATTCTTCTGAGGTTTCAGGATGGGCAAAAACAAACTGTTCCACCTTATTGAAATGATGGACGCGGAAAATTCCCTTGGTATCTTTGCCGTGCGATCCAGCTTCACGACGATAACACTGAGAAATACCACAGTACTTTCGTGGTAGCGTGTCTACATCAATTAATTCATTCATGTGGAAAGCAGCAAGAGGTTGTTCCGAGGTTGCAATAAAAAAGACATCTTCTTTTGGATCATTGTACAATGTATCCTCAAAATCATCCAATTCACTTGCTCCTTGCATTGCCTCACGACGCATAAAGGGGGGAGTCCAAAAAGGAATAAAATCACGCTCATTAACAAGAAAATCTAGTGCAAACTGAATGAGAGCCAAATTTAAATAAACCATTTGATTTGTTAGGAAAAACGTTCTCGCTCCACTGACTTCAGCAGCCTTTTCAATATTCGCAAGGCCAAGGGATTCAACTAAATCAGTATGACTTTTTATTGGAAAATTAAACTGGGGTTTCTTTCCCCATTCACGCATTGTCTCATCCCCATCTTCTGTTTCGGCAATTGGAACCCCTGGTAATAAAATATTCCCAATATTGTAACGGATTTTGTCTCTTTCCTGTAAAGCATCAGATGCTAGTCTTTCTAAGTCAGCAATTTCGTTTTTTAGTTGGTTTACCCGATTTTTTAGTGTTTCAATGTCCTCCCCTTTCTTTTTCATGGGTCCTATTTGTCGGCTAATCTGGTTTCGTTCTTTACGAAGATCATTCACCTGTTGCAATAGCGAGCGCCATTTTGAATCGAGAGAAATTACCTCATCTACTCGAGTGGGATCCTTAAAGCGCTTTTTTTCGGACTCTCGAATAATTTGAGGATTTTCTCGGAAAACCTTTATATCAATCATTTGAACCTCTATCTCCTATAAGAGGTGATGTTTTGGTGTTATGGGTTCATTCAAGCCTTAATTCTTATCAATTTTTAATCCATTAGATATCCACAAAATCGGGCTGTATTTCAAGGATCTAAATCAGATAATAGTAAAAAAAAGAGTAAAAAGAGGAAAAATCTTTTTTAAGAAATTATTCTTCTCTTAACGGATCAGCATCTACTTTTCTCCAGAAAAGAAAGACAGAGATTAAAATGAAGACGGCAGCAATCGGTCCCCAAAAAGTTAGACCCCAACCAGCTCCCAATAAACCAGATATCCCCCCTGTTATCCCAGGTAAGATGGGGGATTCTTCTTCTAAAATTATCCCCACAATTAAAAAACCGAAAAACTGGAAGACATTTAGCGGAATCGATTCAAAACCGTAGTACATCCCTGCACGAGACTCCCCAGTTTTTCTTTCATCAGCTTCGGCAATATCAGCTACAATAGCATAAGGTAGCAAATAAAAACCCGAAAGTCCGATACCAACCAAAATGACAAAGAGAATGGCTTGGAGAAGAATCGGAATGATCTGGGTAACAGGTTCAATCTGGCCTACAACTAATGTGAATGGCAACCAAAGAGCTCCCCAGATCATAGCATAAATAAAACTCTTGGTTTTTCCGTTTTTATTCGCATATTTACCCCAAAAAATGAAACCACAGAATATTGTCACTAACAATGTCAATCCAAATAATAAATATTCAAGAGTTCCAAAACCAAGGGCTTCATCGATCCAGATCAGTACAATACCCATGGTCATACTTAAGGCTACGGAGAGGAATCCTCGTGAGATCGTCCACCAAATATAATTCCTATTCGAAAATACAACATTTAATTCTTCTCGAAGATTCGGTTGGGGAATGAAAATTTCCTTAGCTCGGATCACAACGAGAGAGGGTAGATAGAAGATTATTACCATAAGAGCAAATAAAACTATGAACATGGTAAGTATAATTCCATTTGTTAATAATGGAATTAAAGAATTAAGAGCATTTAAATCAACAATCCCTTCGGATGATTCATCTAATAGGGCGGGTATTAAAAATGCCGATCCAGCGCCGATAATGAAGGCGATTAGATTAACAGTATTTTGATATCCACTGACTTCAAGTCGTTCTTCTTCTAAGGTGATTTCAGGCATCCAAGATTGAAAAGGCGTTGTCAATAATCCATACAACGCCTGATATATAGCATTAAAAACTAATAAGTATCCAAATATAACCATTGGATCATTAACTGACCCAATAATTAGGTGAGGGGAATAGAGGAGGAAGAAACAAATAGCCAGCAACGGTGCACCAATTATTACAAAAGGCCGTCTGCGGCCCCAACGTGTTTGAGTTCGGTCTGAGATATACCCAGCGGAAAACTGAGTAAATCCAATTACAATTTTCCCAATCGCAACCCCTAAGAAGGCTAAGAATGGATTTTCCTGTAAGCCAAAAAAGGCATAATATACAAAACCAGTAAAAAGGTCAGCCAAATCTATCGTGATAGAGGATCCGAGGCGACCGATACCGTAGCTGACTTTTTCCTTGAATGTTAACATGATAACACCTCAAATGCTTGTAATAACAAAAATGAGGGTACAATCTAATAAAAGAATTTCGGCAGCAATTTAGCATATTCTAAAAATACCTTCAGTTAAAGAATAAAAAAGAAAGAGGGAGAATATTTTATTATGGTTTTTGATATAGAGGGTGTTCACTTATATTCATGGCCCACTTGTAAAAGTCTATCGTGTATCCCTCGTTCTCCTACGATTTCTTGAAGATCACATAATTTTCCTACTCTCCATCCCGATTTTAAAAGAAATCCTGCTTTACAGATTCCTCGTGCTTGACGTCCAGCAGTACGTTGGGTTATGAGGCCCGTTCCTTCGTTAAAGCGAAGAATAGCAGTTCTTGCAGCTTCGTTGATTTCTAATACTGCTTCTTCATTGCCACCTGCCTCACTAAATTCACCATCCACGTAATACAATTTAACGATTTTCCCTGATGGTGATGGTGCAGGTCCTGATGTACTTAAGCCCAGATCAACAGGTGTTGGTTCGGGTTCGATAACGGGTGTTGGTTCGGGTGTTGGGTCTGGAATTGGTATGCTGGCTGGAGGAGGAGCAGGGATCTGTTCTGACACAGTTGGTTTGGGAGTTACAGGAGGTAATGAACCTGCTTCTGGAGGTTCAGCTGTTAGATCAGCTAGACTTCCAGTTATCCCTTTACTGATTTTAGCTCCATCATCAACTCGAACATCATCAGTTTTGGCTAAATCGTCAATTAATTCAAAGAATCCCGTAGGCTCGTATCCTTCACCAATATTATATACCATGGGGTTGCGTGCACGCTCGACATCTAGTTTCCTCACAAGTCTATTTCCTGCTGCTTTTTCACCAACTTGGGAATTGCCTCCAACCCAGACATACAGGTCATGATATGCATCAAGGACGAAAACATCATCACTAACAAACGATTCGCTCTTTAAGGGGACATTTTCGATAACAATATCATCCGAGCTAGAACCGTCCGTAAGGTCAACATCGCGAACTCGGTATAGTGCATAAGAAATATCTTCTTTATTAACTTCTACGTGCTTCAGGAAACCAGGTGTATCTCCTGTTATGACCACAAAGTCTAGTAATCCTTTAAACTCATCAGATTCGTTACCTTCAACTTCTGTGTCGATATCAATTTCTTCATCTTGAATATCCAGTTGTTTAGCTGCCCAAGCTCCTACTGCTCGATCATCAGCGAATGCTTGTGAGCCTAGCCAGATGAAGACTTTTTTCTTTAGTCCAACACTGACATCACTATTATCAACGATGTAAACATCTCCATTTAGAAATTCATAAGGAGGATTAATCTCTACTAAGTTTTTTCCTTGGACATGTAAAACTCTCATAATTTATCATCCTCTACATTCTAATAGTGACAATTAGAGGGATTTTTTTGCGATATTACAATAATATGGTTGATGTTTATTAAATAACTTTCTAGGTTTTTATTATGTTGTAATACCTATAATAATGATTTCCATAGTTTCAAGTCAAAGAACAATCATCGGAATTTTTACCCGGACTTCTTCTCTAACAGTTTAATCTTCTCTCTCAAGCGTCGGATATCAGATTGCAATACTTTGTTTTGCGTCAACAGATCCATGACTAATTTTTTTAGATTGGCCACTTCTCGGTCTTTATGTGTTGTCAGATCTATTGCCACAGAAATAGTGGATCTTAAATCCTCTAGTAGTTCATCAAAAATTTCGGGAGGATAAACCCCGTGTTTCTCTTTCTGAGCATTCCAATTATATACCCACTCATCTAGAAACCCTTCGACGAAAGTAAGAAAATGATCCTCTTTAACGTATGTAAAATTTGACTGAAATAGCAAATAAATTATTGTCATCCTACCCATTTT
>JAEOTY010000319.1 GCA_016839625.1 Candidatus Hodarchaeota archaeon | reverse complement strand
TGGAATAAATAAGCCTCTCATCTTCCATATTTTCGATTTTAATCATAGTGAATCACTCTCAAAGATGAGCATTCTCAAGAGAATTCAAGTTATCATTGAATGATTCCTAATTCGCTTTATATACTCAAAAAAAATATAGGTTCTGTTTAAAGGCAAAGGGGTTGGTTTTACCTGAAACTAGCTCTTAGTGGCAATAAATGATGTTATTATGACTGAAGGTCTAGAATATATATCTCAAGAATCTGAATAAACTGGTGAAATACGAGGAAGTTCTTTATACATCCATTGATCTGAAGAAAGATTCTCAGTCTTTTTGGATTCATTAAAAGCTTCCCTAGCGGCTTCAGTATTGCCTAGGTAAAAAAGAGCAATTCCTTTGTATGCCCATTCTTCTGGTTCTCGTGCTTCAGTAATAGCAGCTCTCTGGAAGATTATCCTAGCTTGTACAGATTCTTTTAGTTTCACTAAAACAGTACCAAGGACAGTCAGGACAATAATATCATCTGGATTAAGATGAATAGCTTTTTCAAGAGCTTTTCTAGCGTTTTTATACATTCTCAGTCTTTTAAGAGCCATACCCTTGTATGTCCAAGCCGATGGAAGACTCGGATCAAAATCGATTGCTTTTTCCGCGGCTGCTAATGCTTCTTGGAAATGTCCAAGCCTGTAGAAAGCTATCGCTTTATTATTCCAAATTGTTGCCAGATTACTAAAATCTAGTGATAGATTTAGCAGATGGTCAAGTATCTCAACAGCCTTTTCATATTTTCCAAGTTTAATCAACACAATCCCCCGTAAAGACCAGGCCAGAGCTTGGTCTGGATTAATAGCGGTTGCATGAATGGTAGCTTCCAACGCTTCCAGATAATAACCAAGATCGACTAAAATTTGACTCTTATTGTAGTGAGCATCGAAGAATGAAGGATTTATTCTGATTACTTCATTAAAAGCATAAATCGCATCCTGGAAGTTTTCTAATTGTTTCAGTATCAATCCTTTATTAAACCAAGCTATATCGTAGTTTGGCTTTATTTCAATAGCTTTCTCAATGGCATTGAGAGCTAACTCATTGCTATTCAATTTTGCTAGAACAGCACCTATATTAAGCCAAGTTTTAGCATTATTCGGTTTGAGCTCTAAAGATTTCTTGAAAAATTCTAACGCCTCAATAAGTTTCCCCTTTTCCTCCAGTTCATAACCTAGATAGAAATAAATCTGATAGGGTTCCTTTTGTTGGAGTGTAGAGTCGAAATATTTTGTAACAACTTCGAGGGTTAATTTTTCAATTTCTGGATTTTTAATATACTGTTCCATCAACATTTTGATCAACAATACTTATCATACAGTTTGAACTTCTTTTAAAGCCGATAATATGACGTAATTTCAGAGGAAATTTAGTTATAGTATATACTATAATAGAAAGTATAGGATATAAAAACATTACTTTTCAAGTGAGGAAAGAATTGATTACTCAAATTTTAATTATTGTATGAAATGCAATATTGAATATAGCATGAAATCTTTTTCACACATGAGATAATTTAAATATAGCTTAAAAAAATCAATAAGTAACCTCTTTCGTATATACTATCTTATTAAAAAATCCTTAAAGAATCGTAAATATTTTGTAAAGAAGGGGAATTTTTGCAAGAGAAAAGGTCAGAGAAAGACGAGGAAGACGTAATCTTTAAACAGCTTAAAGATGAGAGTAGAATGAAAATTTTTGTTTATTTAATGACAAATGAAAAATTGACATTAAAACAATTAAGCGAAGCATTAAATAAAGGGAAAACAACAATACATCATCATATAAAACGATTGGAAGAAGTAGGAATAATTGGATGGGAAGAAAGAAAGGAGGAAAAGAAAAAGCTTAAAACAAGAGATTATTATATTATTAAAGAAAAGTTGGAAAAGCT
The DNA here is from genome assembly GCA_016839625.1 of Candidatus Hodarchaeota archaeon. GTDB lineage: Archaea > Asgardarchaeota > Heimdallarchaeia > Hodarchaeales > Hodarchaeaceae > Hodarchaeum. Next base: position 11,344 of record JAEOTY010000319.1, on the reverse strand, counting down.
TTTTGGAATGGAGTCAGAAAGTCCATAAACAGTAGCTTTTGGTGTATACCATTAATACCAGATGGAAAATACCAAAAATATGGAATATTTGGAGATAGGCATGAGAAAGCTCAAAATTGTTGAGATTGAAAATTCTTTCCTCAATTTTTTCACTCCTGCTGTAATAGTTGCAGCTGCATATTTCTTTTTCAATCTCATCATGTGGCCTATAGTTTATGTAGAAATATTAATTATGGACTTGGATCCTGGAATTAATTATGAAATGTTGGACCTGCTATCATATAGTATTAGCTACTTCCTCATCTGTTTCTTTTTCTATTATATCATCATTCCAAGACTCAAAATTCAAGATGCTGAATTTAAAGAATTAAATCGTAATAGTTACGTGTTATCTGGATTGCTATTTTGTGTCGCTATTTTAATCTATATGATCTTTAGATGGATTTTTCCCCTTTCTGGTTTAGAGATAGTTGAAGATCCTCTCACAGGTGTTACAACTTTCGAAGAATTCATTAATCCGATTTATTTGGTTCTCTTTACGTTATACCTTGTCAGTATTGCCTTATTTGTTGAAATAATATATCGAAGAACGATCATTCCACTCTTGGAGGATCGTGGGTTGTCTCCTGTTTATGCTATTTTGCTTTCTGCTATTGGACAATGTTTCTTAGATTTTCCTGTTTATGTCATTAAATTTCTTTATCACCCTCAAGAGAACTTATTGTCAGTTATTCTGTGGGGATTCTCGTCAAACTTGGTTTATGGGATTTTTGCAGGAATTTTTTACGTTTTGGCTCGAAATATTCTCTTTCCAATTCTGTTTTTTTTAGGGTGGCAATTTCATTATTTAGTAGCTTTTCTAGGGGTAACCCTCGAAAATCAATTCTTTCTTATTATTTATTTCTTGTTAAACATCCTTTCTATCATTCTAGGATTAACTACAATAGTTTACGTAATTTATAGGCTTCTAGATACGAAATATTCATCAGATTGGACGGAAATTTTAAAGAAACATTCTGCATCTAATAGTAAACGCGGAGTTACAGGGTTTTTCATTATTTCCCTTGGATTGTTTGTTTTGCAACTAGTATTTATTATAGTAATCAGATTTATCACCAACTTTCCTACAGACTGGGGAAATTTACCAAACTATATCTTGGTAGTAACTCCTTTCTATCTATTAATTTTCACAATTCCCTTTTGGTTAACTATCTCAACAGAATATGCTCAAGATTGACTATAATTTTAATGCATCATTAGGTTATACTTTTGCCGAAATTCGTTATACTGCACTGATTAAAGTATTTTTAAACCACTTGCATTTGTTAAAGTGTTTTTAAACTCCTGCACCGGTTGAAGGGTTTTTATATGTCCATCGAAATGAGCTTTCATTGTAGGGATAAATAACTCCTCCATGAAGAAAGAACTGCAACAGTACGCTGTCAAGTTAACTAGTTGGGGATGAGGAGCACTATCCCTATCTTGAATTGACCTCAAGAAGAAATTTCAATTCGCTTTTGTTGCTTAAAACGATCAGGCTTTTTTTGCTTTAGAATAAAAATGCTCTGACTAAAATTGTATGGATAAGCTTTTATCGCTTCCGAAAATCGTTAAAATTAAATTAGGAACCATAGAAAAAACCATCTTAGAAACATTTTCCATGATAAACGGATTTAACAGAATTAATTGTGGGGTTTAATAATTCTCTATTCTTCTTATATGATCTAATAGATTAGGTGTGTATGGCTATGCGATCGGTACAAGAGCATTGGGCTATTTTTGTTGAAGGGACAACAGTTAAATGGACATTTGGTGATCCTAGTCCTGAATTCCTTGAAGTTGTTTCGAATTTTTTGATGGGTTTAGGGAATCTGGGTAAAGAGTTATTCGGTGAAGGAATTGCTAGTATAAATTTTGAACGAAAAGGAAGGGCAGGATTGAAGGCCTCGGAAATTTTTATCATTTCGCTCCAGGATCAATTTTTTCTCATTATTTCTGATCCTGCCGTAACCCTGTTATTAATTGAGGCGGAAGGGGGAATTCCAGAAGATATCCAAGACATCATGATGGCGGTTCTGGTAGGTCAAGCCTCGGTCTTATATTCAAATATGATTATGGATGCAGACGCCGATACCAAACTAGATATTGAAAATGAGTTTCGGGGGATTATACTTGATATTAATGAGAGATATCAGGATGAGGGCCTCATAGACTCCATTATTGGTAAAGCAGGCAGTAACTTTTCCATACTCTCTTTCCAAGATTGTATGCTTCTGCACTTTTATCTTCGTAAGCATGCAGAAAAATCGAGTTATATTGCTACAGAAAAAGGATGGGCAATGATTGCTAATCTTGAAGGATTTGACATCCCTTTCTCCTTCGGTTCCCTTACAAATTTAGGAATTTGGGGCGGTTTCTTCGCCGCAATTGTCGGATTCATCCAATCACTATTTGATTCTAAGCCAAAGTTCATTTCTTTTGGAACGACCGAAATTCATAAACTTCGGTTTGTTTTCGGTAAGAATTATTTTATGTGCGTTGATACAGGGTTAATTTCGGATTTATTATTACAAAGACAATTTCAGAGGGAATTATTTCTTACACCATACTCAATCCTAAATGATATGAGTAGTGGGTTAAAAAAATTGTTAATTGAGGAGCTTCTTCAATACCATGAAAGTAGACTAAATCAATTGAGTGCTGCAACCCTATTAGACAGCTTTGTTGGTGATGAGGAGACGTTAGACGACCTAACTCAAGATGAGCGGATCATTCGCATTTGGGGGAAATTGTTACTTACGTTTCAGAAAGATCGTTAATTCTCTGAAGAGGAGTCTTCACTATTTTTCTGCGCTTTAATGATTTCTGGATCAATTGAAATAACATCAATCTTATTATACATTTCAAAGGGTCTTTTCTTCATTTCTACTACAAGATCTTGCTTTCTCTTGAAGAGAACGGGAATTTTATATCTTTTTGCGATTGACAACGAAAAACAATCAGACATTGACAACTTCCGTTTAGCTTTGAATTCTCCTGCGATATATCGCAATTTATTCGTTGAAACAACCTTGGTGAATTTCATTAGTTCCTCTACGGTTTCCTCTGCGAAACTAACCCCTTTTTGTTTACAGATTACAGAGAATAATTCAGTTATAATGTAATCATGAATATATATTGTCTTTACGTTTGAATTATTGAAAATTTCATCTGTTACCAATTCAGCTAGCGGGCCATTTGTAAAAAATTCGAGAAGTAATCCTGTATCAAGTGCAATACTGCCAGAGATACTAAGATGCCTTTGTATTTGTTCTTGTACTTGCTGATGTGTTTCTAAATTAGCTTCATTCAAGATTTCTTGCCTCTCGCAAATTATTTTCTGCTTCAGAAATATCGATTATCCCACGAAATTCCACAGCAAATTGCTTCCGGAAAACGCGCCTTTTAATAATTTGGCGGATATAAATCACTGTTCCAAATCCTATAGCGATAATGACTCCGAATACTATTTGAATAATTGTAACTAAGTCATTCATCCAACTTAGATCAGGATCAACATGTAGCCAGACAAGATCATGATATAATAATGACGAATTTTCAGATGATGAGCTTAATTGTAAAGTAACGTTATGAGTTCCAACGGACAGGTGAAGATCTAATAAGTCTACATTAACGATTGTCGAGTTGATGGTGAAATCCACTGGTTCATCATCAAAGAATACTTCAACCTCAGTACCTGGACTGATTGACCATTGAATTGTATGTTTCTCATTTTGAACCATTGTGATATCTCGTGGGTGGGTACTCCCAATTGTTTCTTCCTTTAACAGATCAAGTGAAAGAAGAGGAGCTCTATCAACGAGGCCCCAATCAACTGATGCAGAAAAATAATTATCACCGATCATATTGTTATCCTGATCGCTGAATTGTTTTCCATCCCAATAGTTCCCCCATATTCCATTATCCATTTTAACATGAAGGACACTGTATCCCACCACGTCAAATCTTGAAAATCCTCCTTGACAATTTAAAAAAGCGTTTTTAAATATATGTACGTTTAAGAAATGCCCGCGATAATTGTTTCCCTTAACAAATCTAACGACTTGACCATCGATTCCTGCTCCTACTGTACTATTGATAATATTACCTGCAATTATTGCAGGTGAATCAGTACCTCCTACCTCTCCATAAAATGAAATACCTATTCCATTAGAATGGGAAATATTGTTTGAAAGAATTTCAAAAAACGTAGTAGAATAATCATTGTATTTTATTCCAAATTCCTCAACATAAGATATCTGATTATACCTGATGTGAAGATAATATGCTGGGTACCATAACCATTGGGATATCTCCCCGCAATAAATTCCCCCTTTGGCACTTGTTATAGTATTCCGTGCAGCATAAAGAAATACTCCAGTAAATCTTATACCAAATCTACCTACTTGAGTAATATTGTTGTCTAATACAAAAGCTCCTTGAAATGTCAGCAATTGCTGGAAATTGAAATTGGTTTCTTCTCCGTCAATATAAATAGCATCACTAGTACCATTGTAGAACGAATTGTTTGAAATTAGTGCATCTTCACTAAATCCATAATCACCGTTAATATTTTGGATTTTAACTCCTACCCCAAAGTGTTTGACGGAATTGTTGAGGAAAGTCGTTTGATTGCAGGATTGAAATTCTGTTGCATAATCAACATCAGAAAACTGAGAAAAACTGATATTCACGTCTTTACACCTTTTTAATAAAATTGCAGATCCAGGATGCGATTCAAAGGAAGTATTTACAATTAAGATCGATTCCGAAGATTCCCCGATAATTCCATTGTATATATTCTCCTCAAAATAAGAATCAGAAATTTTCAACCAATAACAATCTGTAAAATAAAATCCAGTAAAACCGTGTAGAAATTTTGAATTTTCAACAAGAACAGCGGAATTTATCACAGAGAAACCTGGAGTTCCCCTACTACCTAAATCTGAAATTATACAATCCGAGATTATAACTGATCCCCCTAAAATTCGCATGTAGCAAGCTGTTGTTGAATTACTATTTCTGAAAATAAAAGAGTTACGAATTTCCAATTGGGAACCAGAACCTAATTCCCAAGTAAAAGCAGTGTTATTGTTGGCCAGTAATGAAATATTACATGAGTCTATAATGATAGAAGTTGAGGGAGAAAAGTATATTGATTCATTTATGACAATATTAGTGCTATTCCATTGTATTGTATAATCAAATTCCTGTGATACCTGTCGATTTAGAATCGTTGTACGAATTAATGGAGTTTTTTGAATAACTGGGAGATTATCTTTTGATTCCATGGTGTAATTGAGTTCGTGGCGGACTTCTCGGCTTGAATGATTGTAGTTCAAAGAATGAGTAATTAAAGGTATCATCAAAGTACTAAGAATCACTATGAGAGAAATAAATCTTTTATTCAAAGTAAAAACCACGATACTCCAAAACATCAAAAAGTCTACATTCACAACCAAAACTATTTCGAATATATATCATTTCTTAGTAGTCTATTGCTATTGAATTTTTCTCCTGATTACTTGGGCTTTATCATGAACTTGGGTCAAACCTATGTTCTTCGTAATCATTAGGCAGCAATCGACTGATTCAATAAGAGATTATTCTCCTCTGAGGATACTCGCAATTTCAAACTTTGATATTTTCCTAAGGCGAGTGAGATTCACAATGAGCACAAAGCCAAGGATTAAAACAACAGCAAGAAATAGCAAGAGTGGTGGTATAACCAAATCGAGTCGAAAAGCATTGTAAGGGGATACTGTCACTCCACGAGATGTAACAAGAAAACTTACGCCAAATAGGACTCCCGTGATTACGCCAATGCTCAAACTGATTATAGATAACACACCTGATTCTTTAAATATTAAAATTCTCACTCTCTTTGGAGTTGCACCTAAGGATAAAAACATGGCAAATTCAGTGAGACGTTCGTCCAATAAGCACGAGTAGAAGGTGGAGATTCCAAGCAGACTAATAAACAAAGCTCCAAGACAGTTTAAAGTCAAAATCCCTTGGACACCAGCCAGTTGTAGAAAATTTTGATTTGATTGAAGTACGTATGAAGAAGTAAACACTCCACGAACAGCGGGATTCAAGAGCCTAATATCATCGATTATTGAATCGGTTGAACCAGAATCAGATTGCAATCGAACAAGGAATGTGCTTGCTTCATCAATGTCGAAATCCAGTAACAGGTCCTCATGGACAATTGCATATCCTCCAAAATCAAAAGTACCTATTTTTTGGTCAGAGAGATAGAGAGGCCCTATCCCTGGAGCGGAATCAATAATGGCTCTGATTGTAAGGTCATATTCAGTATTATGTCCAGTAAACCCAAAAGTCTCAATAGTAGACCCAATTTCCCATTGAAAGATTTCCGTGATCCTGCTACTAACAATAATAGAATTGTACCTGCTGTAATTTGATATAATAGACCACAGTTCTTTAGGAGGAGGGCCAAATGCGATTGAAGCTTCCTCAATCGGACAAATATTGTAGTATGTTTCCGGATTGATACCTACTAAAAGGAATGCATATTTTGCAGGCGTAAGAATTTGATATTGTAGGAATCCAACGCAACTTGCGACACCCTCAATTTGTTCAACTTGTCTTGTAAATAAATTCATATTGATTTCAGGATCAACGAGGACTTTTAGATCGGCTCCTATAAGATAATCGGCGTTTTTTACACTATTTTCATGAAGGCTCTGGAAATAAATAAGCGAAAATCCTGTTAAACTAACCGTCAAGGCTAACAATGCCATTAAGCTTAGATATTGAGATTTTCGTCTCAATAAACTTAGCCAAGTCAATTTTCTACGTGGATTTTTGAATATACTTAAAGTTCCCAAAAATGCCTCCAAAAATTGCAGTATGTATTGTGGTGAAAAAAATGAGATTAGAATCCATAAACTCATTATAATTATCAAGACCAATGGGACCAGTTGGATTGAAATACCTAAGACTCCTAACTCTTTAAGAATAACTGGAGATATAAGGGGGAAGACTGCGAAAAGCGCTAGAACGCCGATTAGAAAGATTAATGAGTTTTTTCTAAGGGATTTTCTAGAAAACATCCTGCTAGAAGGTTTAATCCCTTCCAAACGTTGTAAACTCGTGAGAAGAGTAAGAAAACGGAATGAAAAATATGCAAAATTTAAACAAATCAGACTAATAACTCCTAAGACGGTCATTAATGCCCTAGAATTCAATATCAACTGAATTGCTGATCCAAGTGAAGGTAGGAGGTTTGAAAAATCTAAAAAACCAGATGTACTCATTAACACGTCAATAAAAATAAATCCAGAGATCATCCCCCCAATAGTACCAATCATAGTCAGAATGAAAAATTGACCAAATTCAACGAATAGGATCTGCCGATCTGTGGTTCCCCGTAATCGTAAATACTGCAGTTTTTGAAAAGTTTGATCATCTGCCAATCTTCTTACCAATACTAAGAATAGAATCTCTGACAGAATCACAAGGGGAAGGAGGAGGAGTGAAATAACTATGCGGGATTGCTCATAATATTGCAATAAAGAATTTAGTTCCTCATTTTGAGTAAAAACTCTAAAGAAACCCTGTTGAGCAATGCGAGCACCCATATACTCAATCTCAGGAACTACATTTGTCAGGGAACCGAGTTGAGCTGCTGCTTGTCTATCTGTTCTTACAAATAGTCTAGGAAAAAACCCGTTTGTTTCCATGAACTCTACATCGCTTGAATTAAGTAAGTCATGGGAGACAAATAACCCATCACCCAGTGTTTCTTGATAGAAAGTATATTCTAATTGATTTAATCCAGTTGGAATACGGTCATAAATCGCATTAATCCTCATATTTTCGAAAACAAGGGGAAATAATGCTCCTAAGTTCGTGAAACCATCTGGTAGATAATCACGAGACACAGAGAACTCTATGGGGTCACCTACCTGAAAATCATGCTCACAGGCTTCCTCTAATAGATTTAACATACGACGTGAAATTATTATACCAGAGTTATCATCATTAAATGTGGTTTGACTGCCTGGTTCAAACTGTAGCAGCGGCTCGATATTTTTAATGTAGTCTGGCGGGACAAAATAAACCCCATCTACAAATCGGCTCAAATCTGTGGTAATATAGAAATTGAAAGGGTCTGTTGGATTAAGTACATTGAATCCTGGGCTTCGATAATTTAAATTATATAGAAACATAGATTTATGGATAACAGCAACGGACTCAACTAGGGGTTCCGTTTCTAGATACCATTGCAGTGTTGAAAAAGCATTGGGATTGTGAAAAATCTGTGACACCTGTAATTCATAACCATGACTATCGAAAGTCTTCTCAATCACCAAGTTCGGAGAGACCTCGATCCAGCCCAATAGAGCGATAGAACTACTTAAAACTAGAATAGTCGTGACAATAATGGTCGATGACTTCAATAAATTTCTATAAATGCTCCTAATGATGAATTCCAACAAAAATCTGAAAGTTACCCACATTTCATGGAGTATTAAAAAGTATAAAAAATAAGGTTTGTGCTTCCTGCATTTTTTCTCTTGAAACATTGGTAAACAAAAGAGATCTGAACACTCGTTTCCAAATTCTCTCAAATAATTTTCTTCTATGTCTTTCTTGTGAAAAATACTTCATGTGATAAATTTATTAATTATTTCAGGATCACCAATTAATTGAGATGGGACTTCAAAAATATAAGAGTATATTTGAGGCTTTAGACAATGAAAGGCGTTTAGAACTCTACGAACATATTCTAAAGAAAATTTTTATATCAAAAAGTGAGCTAGCTAAGAAGTTTGAACTTAGTCGTGCGAGCCTGAACCATCACCTAAAAATTTTGATTAACGCTGGTATTGTATATGAGAAAGGATTGATTCTCGATGGGAGAAAACAGTTTTTTATTATTCCTGCTATGAAACTTTTTCCAGAAAGACTTATTGAACAAATGGACACATTCAATCTGGTTGATCGGCTAGATGTTTGGACCAAAAAGAATCTTACTATTGAAACTTGGCGAATACTAAGAGAAGACCTATCTGGGGCTGGTATCCCTAGCAATGTTATCGATGCTGTCGAATTCCGCTTATTTCCAACTTTAGGAAAAACGGGTCCAGTCATTCGAGAGTATTGCTATATCTGTCGCACTCACGGAGCGCAAGTATCTTGCAATATCTGTAAAAACCTAATATGCAAGATTCATACCCACCAAATCAAGCGAACTGAGCTTGAAAGCATAATTTTGTGTCCAAATTGCGTGGAGAAGTTTTTTGGATAATTTTACCAAAAGGAATTAATTCGGATGATAAGCTTTACTTAAGTTGTCTTCATCGTAATCCTTTTCTCCTTGTAGCCAATCATCTAAATATGGATAAGAGATTTGATGATGAGGATCATTGATCAGCTGGTCATGGCCAACACCATTTAAAATCACCTTAGTATGGGTGAATAATGGCAAATCCACTTGAATGGAGAGAGATGAGAAAATATTAGAAAATCTATATTCAGCTGAAGCTGATCGATATTCGATTAATCCATCATGAAGCCCTCCCAAAAGTCCTTGGGTAAGAATAGCAATAGGATGATTACATACTCCAGCAATTGTATACCATTCAATTCCCTCTGAATAATTACTAGGAGCAGCATTTAGCGTTTGAAGAAAAGAACTGCTTGGATCTATTGAATTAAGTATCGTACTATACCATCTATCCCCCAAAAAGGCATCTATAACTTCCAGTAACGGTACATTAGCAAATTGGATACCGGTATGAGGGGTACCTAATGTTATTATCCTTGAGATATTAATTCCCTGATTTTCCAACTGTTCCCGATAAAGGCGAAGCATCTCCCTTGTTATCAATCCCCCAAGACTGTGAGCAACTATATCAATCTGTGCCTCAGAATGATGCTTGTTAGCAAGTTTCATACAAAAATCGTATGCGTAATCGGAGATATTGTATTTCTCATGGATTTCATACGTTGATAAGCCCTCTGATTGGCCCCTTTCAAAATAATCAAAGTATTGATAAGATACATATCGATCAAGTAAATTATTACCTAATAGATATAATATCAAATCATTAAATTGCGAATTCTTTCCATTATATCCATGGACAAAATAGACATGAGCATTACTTTGATTGTTGCTATCTACCTGGGTTGTGAGAAGGTCTAATGCTGTTCTGGATGAGGACTGATCCTCTGTATTTTGAGGTATGATAAAACAATCTATGCGTATTAAAGGGACTTTTATTGGAGATAATGAAAGAGTTATCAAGAAAACAATGAGAAACGCAAGATGTTGAGATTTTAAAGGTTTAAACCACTTTACGGTTTTGTCAAAATGAGTCAGAATACTCGTATTCTCACCACAGTAGCAGATAATGAGTCGTTTGAATCTTCAATATATATTTGCATAGCTTCCGCAATTGGTAATATTTAAGCATTTATAATGCGGAAAAATCGTCCCGAAATATAGAAATAAAAAGAGAGAGAGGAAGAAAATGGGAAATGAATCAATGATTATCCTATAATTCTGCTTACTGTCTCTTCTGAAATGGAGGTACGGAAAAGCGATCGGAGAGAGAGATAAGTAGCTAAGATAATCCCGAGAAGAACATTTAACACCGATAAGATAACACTGAAGGGAGTGATTTCCAATACAAACACAACTCCATATTCAGCTGCCCACTCAAAGATGAAAGTCGCTAAAAAGGTACCAGTGAAGAATCCGATGAAAATACCACTAATACTCGCAATGATTAGCTCTAACAACACAGTTCCGAAAATCTCTCGGTTAGAGACTCCCAACGCACGAAAGTTAACGAAATCATATTTTCTTTCCGAAATAGAAATTGAAACGACTGAAACTGCGATGGCCACACCTACAATTAAGCCTGCTGACATTCCCCCAATAAGAAATGAGTATCCTATCGTCATTCCTTCTTTGACAGATTTTTCCAATTCGCTTTTGATGACTATTTCTTGGACATTCGGATTCTCGGAAAGTACTTCTCCTATCTGCCCTGAATTAGTCGTATGAACATATACACCGTTTGCATAATCTGTATCGCCAATCCCAGCCAACCATCGAGCAGTGTCAATTGAGGAATACAATTGACCACCAGTGAATTCATAGAGGATATTCTCAACTTCTAAAGGTTGGACATTATCATGAATATCTATTATTTTTAGAAATCCTCCCTTTTTGACATTAAATTTAGTAGCCAAGTCTTTTGTAATCACTACATTCTTATATTCTGGAACTCCTCCAGTATCGAAATTCCTACTTTGTGTCATTGGA
>JAEOTY010000318.1 GCA_016839625.1 Candidatus Hodarchaeota archaeon | reverse complement strand
TAGTTTAGAATAGCGTTTTGATTAAAACAACGAGAGATAGTAGAATCACTAGCACAGAGAGACCGATTTCTAGCCACTTTGGTTTTATCTTAAGCGTGATTTGACTTCCAAGACGAGATCCAATTACTGAACCAAAAAGAACAGTTATTGAAGGCCATAAGTCAATATTACCTCGATACCAATAAACAAGTATGGCAGTACTGGCAGTAAAGATCGTTGCTATAAGTGAAGTAGCAATAGCTTCACGGATGTCCACCTTCATTGTTTTCAAAAACGCCGGAAATAGTGATCCGCCACTTCCACCACGAATACCAGTTAAAAAATTTAGAAAGAACGTGCCACCAACGATGTTTACTCGTGTGGCTTCGATTTTATCTGCTAACTCTGGGTGAATTTGACTCAAATTAATCCCTACAACTGTGAGAATGGAAACACCAACAAATGTGAAAGCTAAAATCACGGGGTCAAGTAATCCAGCGAAAACTGCGCCAATTAGGGAGCCGAATATTCCCCCTAGAATAACATAGGGCGCAAAATCCCAGTTCACGTTCTTTCGTTGAGTATATGCTCCCATTGAGGAAGAGAAGGGAATAACGAATAGATTAGTTCCATAAGCAGTGATTAAAGGGAATCCTGCGATGTTGAGTAATGGAATTCGGATTGATCCGCCACCTATGCCAAAAGTTCCACTCATAACACCTGAGGCTAATCCGATAATAAAAAATAGTGCTAAATCGAGAAGTAATTCCATACAATCTTATCCCTATTTCTAAAATGTTTGATAAATGCTCTTCTCTTGAACATCTTTGTCTGTTCTTTATGTTGAACATTAGAAAAAATAAGGACTGCAATCACATCGTTACTATTCTAAAAGCCGTTTTTCACCTGATATTTCTTTAATTTCTGTAATTAATTGGCTAGATTCCATACATCCAAGATATTCTCCTTCAGGAGATCGTAAAGCATAATATTCAATCAAAACTGTCTCAGTTTTGTCCTTAACTTTTATATCGATCCAAAATCGCGCCTTATCTCGTATCTTATCCTTCATCTCGTGAATGATTTGCTCTACTTTATCTACACTTTTCTTAGGGTGACAATTTCTAACGTTTTTGCCAATTACTTTTTCTGATCTTTTGAATAAACGTGTCGTATGTTTATTCCATGCTAAAACTTCATCATTCTTGTCTAGTATCGAAAACTCTATTGGAATGGTTTCTAACATCGCTTTTAATACATCAGGTGGTAATTTTCCTATCATAATTTAGAATCCTCCTTTGTTTATTGGATCAGCTTTTCTCTAAAGATATGTTTTTTTTTGATACATCTGATAAAAAAATGTTGGATAAAATCTGATATCTACATATTTTATCATAACAACTCAATGACCCTATTGTCGTTTTTTTCGATGTTTTGGTAGCTGGGGTTGGTAATGGATTATCGGTTGTGAAAGTAGCATCAAATCTATAGCTCTTTCTCCAGATATTATTAATACCAATGGTTACTCCAGTCCTAGAGTATTTATTATCTAGCACTGACGTGGACTTTGGCATTTATTATAGTCATCTCAACCTTTACATCTTTAGTATCCTCTGACGAAATTGAGGTTAAATCCTTGGTCAATAGGGTTAGATCAGTCATCCCGTTCTTTTTCATGCCAAGTGCTTGCTCATTATCAGTTTACATGTTGCCATTGGTCCCTTAACTCAAGGTGATCTCCTAAAAAAGTATCAATTAACCTGGGGAGCATTAACAGCACACATAAAGCAGTTACAGAAAGCAGAGTTTATCGAACAAAGGCATGTTATTACACTCAAAGGGCCAAGAGCACTCGTGGATGTTACACAAAATGGGATCCAAATTTTTTATAATACATTAGCTCAATTAAAGGAAGTTGTTGGAAAGATTGAAAATTGATTAAGGATTTTTTATTTCCTTTTCTGTAATTTTAATCGTGAAAAACTTAAGGACTTTGCGGTGTTTTAAGACGGTTTTATTACATAATATAGTAATTGCATTGAAGGTTAAATTAAATAAACTTCAGTTCATGCGGAACTAATGTTAATTTCAACTGACAAAGATATTTTTGACGAGATTAAAATATAAAAAAGGTTGAAAGAGAGTGAGAACGCAGATTAAGAAAGGGCCGCTGTTTTTGATATATTTTTTATTTATCTCATTTAGTGTTCTAGATATTAATCCGTCCTATGCACAGATTCCATCTTCTAATGAGAACTCGGATTTACTGCAAAAACAAATAACATCATTATTCACAGATCATGAACGCATCTCACTAAATGGAAATGTTCAGTTTCATAATTGGGTTGCTATTGAAGGATGGAGTGGAGATGGAACCGCACAGAATCCTTACATCATTGAGAGAATCTCTATAACTGACTCTTCCCAACACATAATTTTAATTAATAATACAAGCATCTATTTTCAAATTAAAGACTGTATTTTGCAGGGGGGAAGCGATTACTCGTTCTTTGGAATTTATTTTCATAATGTAAGTCATGGTTCTGTTGTCAATACGACAGTATCGAATTGTAGGACTGGGATTTTCATTGAGAAAAGTGATTTTTGTAATATAATTCAAACTACACTTACTTCAAATGGAATGCTAACTGAATATTTAAGGACACTTTCAAATATCGAAGAAAAGTGGTTGTGGAACCAGATTGACGCTAATGGGATGGAGAGATGCGGATTATATTTATGTAATACCCATAATTGTACTATAAAAAAGAATTTAATATTCTCCAACGGTCTTTTTGGCGTTTTTTACGAGAGTTCATCTGCAAATAAATTCATAGAAAACGCTGTTACTCAATCAAATAATTATTACGCCTGTATAGGTGTTTCAGGCCATCGATCTAATGTTTTGGGAATCAGTACGAAAGGAGGGATAAGTGAGAAAAACGAGTTCAGAAACAATACTTTAAAATTAGCCGCTTTTTACCTTTATGAAGGTGCGAGGGACAACCTTATTATCTATAATCATTTGATTCGGAGTTGTCTCATTTTAATTGGTGGAGATGAGAACACAATATTAAATAACCTAATTCAGAGGGCTGATATGGGAATCAAAGTACTTACTATGTTTTTTTCGAATCTAATTCCTGTAAAAACACAAAAAAACTTAATACAAAATAACCTTATCTTTAATTGTGTGAATGGCATTTGGTTAAATCCATTTGCGGAAAAAATGCATATAATTAACAATACAATTTGTAATAACAAAAAAGAGGGAATAGTTTTACTTCCTCGCAGCTGGTATAGTCCTAAGTATAATATTATCAAAGGAAATGATTTTATTAGGAATAATGCTGGTGGAATTCAAGCTAGTGATTATGGGGATAACAATACCTTCGAGTCGAACTTTTGGAGTGACTGGACTGGATCAGATATCAATAATGACAGTTATCTTGATGAACCATATTCTTTTATTCATAACAAAGATCCAATGCCAACAAAAAATCCTAATCAGAAGCACATACATCAATATTCTCCAATAGTAGTATATCCTAATGGTGGAGAAATAATAAACCAGACGATATCTCTCGAATGGCTGCCTGCATTAGATATCTATGATCATGAAATTAAATATACAGTGTTTTATTCGCATAATGGAGGAGAATGGAGAAAAATTGTAAATGGTTTAGTAACTACTAGCACTACATGGAATACATCTGTCTTATCAGATGGTAACTATTCAATCAAAATTGTAGCTACATGTGTAGATGGAATAAAAACTGAAGATACCTCTGATAAATTTTTCTTTGTTAATAATGATCTAGAGACATCAGATAAGAGTACTTATGGTTTTCTTTGGCTCATTTTACCTTCCTCTTTTGTTTTAATTATATTTTGGAAAAGAGGAAAAATTCTAAGGTGAGTTTCTTAGTGCTGTGAGTCTGATTTCAGAGTGTTGACTAGTAAATACTCCAGTGGACTTTTCCATTGATTATAGCCATTTCAACCTTAACGTCCTTAATATCCTCAGGAGATATTGAAACCAGATCCTCTGTAAGTATGGTGATATCAGCAAGTTTTCCAGGCTCAATTGACCCTTTAAGATCTTCCTCAAAAGAAGCATAAGCTCCATTAACAGTATAACACTTCACCGCGTCAACGAGTGAGATTCTACTCTCTTTTATCGGATGATTTATAGCAGCCCAGAGACCATAAATGGGATTAAAAGGCCATGGAGGACAATAACCACAATCTGAACCGAATGCCACCCTAATTCCCTCATCGAGCAGTTTTTTAAACGGGTTACATAGTTTGAGTCGATTTTGTCCCAAACGTTGTTCATACATTCCTCCAGGTTGTCCCCACTCACCTATAAAATTCGGTTGCATTGAAGGGATAATTCCAAGGCGTTTGATCTTTTTAATCTGTTCCTCGGTTACCACTTCGCAATGTTCGATTCTATGCCGATGGTTCATCCTTGGTTCTTGCTTTAACGCCGCTTCGATAGCATTGAGGGCCATATCAATTCCTTTATCACCAATCGCATGGATACATACCTGCATTCCTAATTTGTGTGCTTTAATCACTCTCTTCTCAAGAACTTCTGGAGTGATGGTAAATAAACCACAGGTTGAGGGATCATCCGCATATGGGTCAGAAAACATTGCTGTGCGAGAACCCATAGAGCCGTCAATATACATCTTAATCGCGCCTAATCGAAGAAATTCATCACCAAAGCGCGTCTTAACGCCAAGAACTTTCAATCCATCTAACATCGTTTCTGTGAACTGTGCGTCAGGCATCACATAAGCTCTTACTTTAAGAAACCCATTTTCGAGTGCAGTTTGATATGCACTAATATCTAGAGCTTTTGAACCCATATCATGGACACTTGCACATCCCCATCTTAAGGCAATCTCACATGCCTTCTTAATTCCTGTTAAACATTCTTCTTTTGTGGTAGTGGGTTTCACCGCCTCAATCAATTCCATCGCCTCTTCCCTGAGAATTCCTGTAGCTTCATTCGTTCCTGGATCCCGATCAATTTTCCCTCCTGGAGGATTGGGGGTCTTATTAGTGATCTTAGCGAGGATTAGAGCCGGAGTATTTACAATCATCAAATGTCCATAATAGGGAGTAAGTATGATAGGATTTTCTTGAGAAACCTTGTCAAGGTCATCTTTTGTTGGATAGCGTTTGTCTTTCCACCCACTCTCGTCCCATCCATGACCTGTAACCCAGGTGCCTTTTCGCAGGTTAATCATTTGTTTCTTAACTTGATTTAAGACTTCTGAGATAGATTTCGTCTTGGATAGATCCACTGTTGTTTGGGTTCGAATTCCCATTAAGATAAAGTGAGTATGACTGTCAATGAAACTTGGAATGACAGTTTTCCCTGTTGCATCAATGATTTTGGCATTCTTTGGTACATCAACCTCTTCCAAAGACCCAACTTTGGCGATCTTGGTTCCAGAGATAACAATAATGCTATCTGAAATGGAGGGCGCTCCTGTTCCATCAATAAGAGTACCTCCTTTTATTACAATATCCTGCTCTATCATTCCCAATAACACACTCTGAAATTAGAAGACATTTAACTCGTTGATTGTTGGATTCACAGAATTAAAATACTTTTATTTCATGCTTGCTTAGAAAATATCAATAGCAGAAATCGGATTCTGACTCTATTAATAGAGTATTTTTGCCAAAACCATTCAATTAATATGTTCAATTAAACGGAGGTAATCTATGAAATATCGAAACTTAGGGAGGTCCTCCTTAAAAATAAGTGAAATAGGGTTGGGAACAGAATACTTAGTACATCAATCAGCGAACACAATAATTCAAACGATTCACTCTGCTGTTGAGGCTGGGATCAATTATTTTGATGTTCTTTTCGCTTATTCCCCCTATTTGCAGGCAATAGGTCGTGCGATCGAACCGATGCGCGACAAGATCAATTTAGCCATTCATATTGGTGCTGGAGTCGCAAATGATAAACATCGTAAGATACGAAGTGTTAAGTCTGCTCAAAAGGCCTTTGATAATGTAATAACCCAACTGAACATTGATTATGTTGATGTTGCGATTATCCAGAATGTTGTTCCTAGAGAGTATGATAAGATTATGAAATCCTCTGGTTTAATTAAATTTGCAGAAGAATTAAAAGAAACTCAACAGGCCAAGCACATTGGAATTAGTATTCATGATCCTGAACTTGCCCACAAAGCGATATTAACTGGCAAATTTGATTTGATTATGAGTCAATTTAATTTATTTGCGGAAGGAATGCCTAAAAGAAAAGAACTAGTTCAACAATGTCACACATCTCAAATAGCCTTTGTCGCAATAAAACCATATGCAGGAGGGCACCTCTTGAAAACAGGAAGGAAAGTGCGTGTTCCAAGTTATAAATCAGGTGGGGAAGCGAAGGAAGTTAAGTTTCCTAAGACTGAATACATGACTTCACGGTGTTTGTCCTATATTCTTGATCACGAAGGAGTTTCTACAGTAATTCCAGGTGTGAAAAACACTGAAGAATTAGCACAGACTCTCACTTATTGTACTGCAAGTCCTCAACAGAAAGACTACCATAACTTATTGGAATTTATTAAAAATTTGAATTACTAAAAATAAAAGCCCTTCTAAGAACTCTTAGCATTACGAAAGGAGTATAGATAAGTTCATGAACTATTGTTAACTATTTGAACTTGAAGAAATATGAAGTATTCGTATAAAATCATAAGTATAAATGGCATAGATTTAGAGTTACACATTACATTTATTGGATTATTCCTACTTTTGTTCGTGTTGACATTTCCTCAGATATACGCTGTCGTACTCTTCAGTCTGTTATTTCTATCAGTATCCATTCATGAATTAGCCCATTCACTCCTCGCTAAACGATATGATTTGACTGTGAAGAAAATTGTCCTATATCCAATTGGTGGGGCAGCTCAAATAGAAGACATTCCGGATAATCCCTCAATTGAATGGAAGGTTGCTGCGAGTGGACCAGTCACAAGTTTGATAATTGGTGCTGTATTTCTTCTAATTAACGTTTTCTATCCAATTCAGG
>JAEOTY010000317.1 GCA_016839625.1 Candidatus Hodarchaeota archaeon | reverse complement strand
GAAACTAATCAAAAACAGTTCTATCTGGTGACTGTTGATTTAATTCAAGGGGTTTGTATATTCTACTTTATTATCTGGCATACATTACTTTGGTGGGATGAGCTGATTGATTCTAAATGGCCAAATGTTGAATTCATTGTTGCTATGTTTATGACAACAGCGTTGGTGGTTCCTCCCTTCTTTTTTTCTCTCTACGCGTTCAACACCGTAAATTCTCTTCTCAGAAAAAAGGAGTCCGAGCGCTCTGAAACTAGAGTCTGGCTTCTTAAAAAAACAGTTATTTTATTCATAATCGCAGAATTTAGTCAAGGAATTGTAGGGATAATTGTCTCTCCTGAACACTTACTTAATTTTCTTCTTACTTGGGAGTTATTCCATATGTTCGCTCTCACCACTCTTTTTTTTTTACTTGTGTTTGAATTTGCTTGGAAAATTGAGGAAAAAAGTTCATGGGGTTATAAAAGAGTGATTGCAACAGTTTTAACTTGTTTTCTGATTTTTGTGATCAGTATTTTCCTAATATTTCATGATTACTCAATGAGTAAGGAAATTGAGGAAATATATGCGAGTCTAGATCTCAATTTGATTCTGCAGCGAATATTGTTTGAGTATGGACAAAATCCGGTGATTCCTTTTTTTTCGTTTCCAATAGTTGGTGGCTTACTTGCTTCAATTCTGGATTTACCACATGCACAGAAAAATATTGTATTAAAAAAAGGAATATTGGTTTTAACGATTGGTGTCATCCTTTCTATTATCGGTATTATATTTTTGGGGATAGAAAGGTATGTTTCAACCCCAATGCTTTATCCTGCCTCCTCATCTTTTATTTTCATCGCGATAGGATTGATTATTCTAATAACAACAATGGGAATTCTTCTACTAGACTTAAATTCCCTCTATTCTCGTCAAGCAGTCAATAAACTGTTTTTACCTATCGTTCTTATTAGTAAAATCACTTTAACAGTATTTATTTTTCATAATGTGGCTTATATTATCCCTTCCAACTTATCACTAGTACAAGTGTTAATTCCCTCCGAAACAGTGGTCCTTATAGTAGCACTTCTTTATTCAATTCTTTTCATTCCAGTAGCTTTTGTTTGGCAAAAATGGAACTTCAAGTATAGTATCGAATGGATAATTGGAAGGTTACAAAGAGCGCAATGGCGATGGTGGACCAAAAACGTAGACGAAACACACATGCAATAAAGGATATGCTATCAGACTCGAGAAGAGAGCTGACATGAATAATAACCTAAAAACTGAACGAAAACGGTTCTACTTAGCAACTGTTGACATTCTTCAAGGGGTGTCAATATTCCTCATGGTAGTTGGGCATGCTATGCTTTGGTGGGATCCTTCGATTGATACCAAATGGCCTGGAATTACACCGTTTGGTTCTGTATTCATTGGAATAGCACTACTGGCCCATCCTTGTTTTTTCTTCATTTATGGGTTTAACGTAGTGAATTCTCTTCTTAGAAAAGAAGAATCAGAACGTCGTGAAACTAGACATCGACTTTTAAAACGAACTATCATTTTTTTCCTAGTTGCAGAATTTTGTGAAGGATCAGCAGCATTAGTAAATTCTCCTGAATATATGATTAATTTTCTTCTTACGTGGGAATTATTTCACATGTTTGCCCTTTCTACTCTTGTTCTTTTACTTGTGTTTGAAATTGCTTGGCAGATAGATGTGAAAGGCTATGGTAACTCTAAACAAGTGATTTCAGTAATCTTGTTATCATTTTTATTATTAATAACCATGACATTCTTGTTAATTCACGATTATTCAAATAAAATAGGGATACAAACTTTTTATGTGAATTTGGACATTAATTCGATTCTTCAGAGAGCGTTGTTCGAATATGGGCAAAATCCGGTGATTCCATTTCTTTCTTTTCCTATAGTTGGGGGTTTGCTTGCTTCAATTCTGGATTTACCTCAAGAACAGAAAAATATCATATCAAAAAAAGCAAAAATGGTTTTACCGTTTGGTTTTCTTGTTTTTATCACAGGGATTATTTTTGGGGGGGTGGAAAGGTATGTTTCAACACCAATGCTTTATCCTGCCTCCTCATCCTTTGTGTTCATTGCGATAGGAGTTTTTTTACTCATCACAACCATTATGATCCTCATGATTGATTTAAAATCATTGTATTTACCCCAAACAACCAACAAAGTATTTTTACCAGTGATCCTTATTAGTAAGATCAGTCTAACGATTTATATTGTTCATAATATTGCGTTCGTTATCCCTGCAAAATCAGAGCTAATAAGAGTATTAATTCCCTCGGAAGCAATGATAATGATTGCAGGAACCCTTTATTCCCTGTTTTTCGTGCTTGTTGCTTATATATGGCAAAAATGGAACTTCAAGTATTCTCTAGAATGGATGATTCTTCACCTTCAAAAAGCACAATGGCGATGGTGGATGTCAAGCGCCAATTAGAAAACTGAATTTAATCCAATAATTGTCCAGTTAAATTATGCTTTCATAATAAATCTGCATATATCAAGTGGGTTGATCTTAGATATCGTAAATTGAAGTTTTGAAGGATTTTTCTGTTTTTTTTTAAATATCGAATTGATCAATTGTCATATCAATCCATTAGTGTCATTTTTTGTTGCTTTATAACACCTACCTCCTTTTACTCACTCGATTTCCAGATACAATAGGTTTTATAAGGGATTATTGTATGAGTAAACGTGAGGGTATGCAATCAGACTTATTAAATAATAGTCACTCTCTTATTGAGCAACCTATCATAAACGGTCACGAATTGTTGTTATTCGAAGCAGATATTGCTTGGAACGTTATCAAAGGATGGGGTTTGAATCAATATCTCAATCAGAGGGATCTATTATTCTTTAATGATAGAACAATTGATAAATCAATCATCAAATCTATTGATTTGAAATGTAGTGATGATTTAACATTTCCTAGACCATTAAGATTGTACTCAATAAACAATCTCTTTCACCTTTTAGATCAAAACCGCTTTGAAAAAATTAATAAAATCCTTCGAAACCATATTTGGGAAGCAATCGAGAAAAACGATATCTTAGGTATTTCCTTCCTGTTTAATTTCAAGGAATACGTCGACTCAAATATGACCGCGGTCTTCAAACTTGAAAGAATGCTAAGAGATCTATTTCATAACACATATGGTTTTCCAATAGATTGCTGCTGTCTTTATCCTTCTTCTATTGATGTTTTGGACTTTGCAGAATTAGTTGATCTTCATGATGGTTATCAAATCTTCGATAAATTCCAACAGTCAAGAATACAACATCACTCATCCCCCGATCAATCGATAAGTATGGATAATTTCGAAGCTACAGCATTTGATTCACAGAAGTCTTCCGAAATTGATGATTCACTTCCATATATAGCTAAACGAGGCCTTTCAGATAGTAATTCGCCGTTCTATTTCTGTATGGAAGATCAAATCATTGGTACGGTCAACAACCTTGAAAGCTTTTACGAACAATTATCAGAATCAGTTCCATTAGATGTCTTCTGTTTTCACTGCTACAGAATGAGTCTAACTAATCTTGCAGGGCAAAAAATATCCCCTAGTCCAAGAAGTGATATAGCACTATGGATTGAATATTCAGTCGGAGACACCCAATTAGCAGCTCAAATCTTTAATACAGTAAAAAAGTCTCTTGGCATAAGAACACTCGAATCTGCGTCAAAATTTACTCAATCAACGTTGAAATCGACTGTTTTAAAAATAATTAAAAATAGAATTCAGTTATACAAAAAGGTCTTGTAAAACTAAGATAGATCGTTTCTCTCTCATATGAAGAGTACTCCTGTTAAGCTTAATATTAAGAACTATATGGAATACCAGTAGGAGCCATCTTAAAATTGAGTGTTCTCTTAAAGAAAAGCAACGATCTCTTGAAGAAGCTCAACCATTTATCCATATGATTTCCTCTATATTCTTTAAATCCCAAGAAAAGGTAAAAATATTTACGTTCATCTTTAGGTGCAATTACTTCGATTCGTTGCCGGTTTTTGAAAATGACGATGTCTTCAACTACCTTCATTAACGAGGTACCAATACGATTTCTCTGGTAATCCTTTTTGACTGCAATACTAATAACGAAAGCATGGTACTCTTTAATGGTGAAAACAACTCCCCCAAGTATTTCGCTGTTATCAGTTTTGGCTACTAGGCAAAGATGATGTCTTTTGAATCCATGATAAAAATTTGGAATATCAAATTGTTTGAAAATCTGAGTCATCTCATTGAAATCGCTTTTAGAGCTTAAATTACCAACGCGATATTTAGGTACATGGTTTATTTTGGAAATCTCCCTTTGAATCCTATCAATTGGTTCCCTAAGAATAACTTATTTAAAATATTTCCTTATGTGTTCCTTTTTGCTGGTAATTCTGAATATCTGTTAAAAATTAATGTGGAAAAACAATGAAATCTACGTATTTTGATAAAAAAGGGAGAGAAAACACCCAAAAGGCTTTAAAACTTGCTTTAGAAGCTGCAAAAGAGTTGAACATAAACACAATTGTTATTTCAAGCACTACTGGACAATCAGCTCTTGAAGCTATCAAAATTTTTCATGAGGAATCATATCAAGTCATAATTGTAACTCATCAAGATGGATTTAGGGAAATTGGGAATGAGTTGCCAATTGAAATTATGGAAGAGATCCTTCGAAGCCGTCCCAACACCATTTTTCATACTGGTACACATGCCTTTGCTGGTTTGGAAAGAAGTTTTCGTTTGGCACAAGTAAACACAATGTTACCTATTGAGATGATAGCTATAACATTAAGACGTTGTTTTGGCGAAGGAACCAAAGTGACTTTGGAAATGGCAATTATGGTATCTGATGCGGGTCTTGTGGATCCTACTTCGGAAATCATATGTGTTGCGGGAACAGGTAGAGGTCTTGATACTGCATGGGTTATAAAACCCTCATATTCGCACAAGCTTTTTGATTTGAAAATGAAGGTTCCAATCTGCAAACCTAAGAATTTCTGACTGCAAGCCTTATTAAATAATAGTCCTTAGGCAACATCATTCAGAAGGGAATAAAACACCAGAATGAGCCCATTAAAGTTGAGATCTTCCCAATTTTTTCTCTCCTATAGTGATACAATTGATTTTCTAAGGAATTTAAGGCATTTTAATCACAATTTTGAATATGATCCGCAAACCAAAGTATTCCAATACAAGAGTCCGACAACCGATTTTGAATGTAAACTGCAACTACCTTCTCTTTTTCACTCATTAAATCACAACTCTTTAAATTTAATTCAATCGACATTTGCTTCTTCAGAAATTCCGACTTTTTTGATTCTACTTATTCGAGCAGGGCATGCAACTATAGGTGTTAGCCAAAATGGAGTAATAATTCACCATAGAGTTATCAAAAAGTATATGGTTAGAAGAAAACAAGGAAAAGCGCAATTAACATATCAGACTTTGAAGGGGAAAGCGCGAGGAGGAGCCAAACTTCGATTGGCCAGAACTCGAGAATTCTTCGAAGAAATAAATTCTAAACTCCAAGAATGGCATAAAAATATAAAGGATGTGGATTGGATCTTCTTCCAATGTTCTCCTCGGTTATGGAGTGAATTATTCAAGGCTAATCCAAATCCTCCTTTTACCAAGGGAGACCGAAGAATCCATAAAATCCCATTAACCACATATAAACCAACATTCAAAGAATTACAACGTATTAATAGGTTTTTATTACATGGGAAAATAATAGTTAGAGCCCAAGAGCAAATAAAATCCACTGAAGAATTAATAACACGGCTATTAACATAACTCTCTGAATAAAAGCATCCATACACTAATCATTTTGTTGCATCATCATGAGGAGCTGAAATGTTGCGGCTTCCTTACTTTTCATGGATTCTTGCATATTTTCATTTGAATAGTCATGGAATCCTTTTCCACTTTTCACACCCAGATTTCCAGACTTTATCATCTCTGCTAAAAATGTGGGAGGGGTTACTGAATTATCTAAACTTGGATATAAATAACTGAGAACATTTTGAATTGTATCCAACCCCATCAAATCTACCATCTCAAACACCTTCATCACAGGGAGCCGTAAACCTAAACCATAACGAACTG
>JAEOTY010000316.1 GCA_016839625.1 Candidatus Hodarchaeota archaeon | reverse complement strand
GATTTTCATACCCATATCGGCAGAGTAAAGATCGAAACTACGAAGGGAACCTCCCAAAGGGTCAATCATCCTCAAGATATTATTAATCTGTACCAAAAATTACAATTTGAAATTGTTAAGAGAATAAAACAAAATGAATCAGATTATTATGTAACACTTCCACCCACAGTAGAAGAGCTTTCACATCATCTTTACCCAGTAGTAAAACATCTACTAGAGTTCAAAAGCTCAAAAACCCGTGGATGGCTTGTAGATCACGTTGTATGTTTTCCTTTCAATGACATCTTTCACACACAGACTAATCCAAAATTTGTCAAAAGTAATCAATACATTCGCCATCAAATCCACAATTTTGATAACTCCTTTCGATTTTTACCCTTTTGTCGTGTTGATGCTACAGATGATGGAGCAGCAGAGGAAGTAAGGAATTCTATTGGATTGGGAATGAGAGGACTAAAACTACACCCCATGTCACAAGGGTGGATCGAAAAGATAGTCTCTCAGAACTGTAAAGAGGTTTTACAAACTGCAGGCGAATTAGCTATCCCAACTATTTTCGATGTTCCTAATAAGGGAGTAGCAATTGACATTACAACAATTGCAGAGGAAGCCAGAAAAGAAGTCACATTCCCTATTAATGTGATTCTCGGACATAGTGGTTTTGATTATTCATCACCTGAAATATTCATGTGTTTAACTAATGATGGAATGTTTGTAGAGACATCAGGTATGAGAGGAAAGGATGTTGAGATTTTCTTCAACTCTGTCATAAACGTTCCTAATTGGGAAGACAAAATTCTATTCGGAACAGATCATAATTATTTTAGTGTCCTCCAAGCGGCTGATTTCATCACTTTTCTTTTCTCACGGAAATTTAAATCGCTGGTTGAAGAGTACAATCATAATGATCATCCATTAAATGCTGCAGGGAAAATACTTGGTGGAAATGCTCTTAAAATAATTCCACCCTCATATTATTCTCCCTCCTGGTCATCAACCAAAGGAACATCAATTCAAAGATCTGAATCTGACAGTTTTTCAACGAGGCTGTCATCCTTGCATTCTAGCTTGAAGAAATATCTCTCTACAAAGGATAATTATACAGTTGTAGATTTAGCTACAATTAAAGACCACGATTTTACAGTTCAAATTCTAACAATTGGTAGAGGTGATCAGAAGGAGTCCTATATTCTTGAGGCAGATGAAAATTATCAAAAAATTCATTTTATACCTATGTCTGATAATTTAAATCGAATAGTGGACTTACCACCTAAATCTCTAATTCCAGTAAATTCGTTTTCTAAAAAGCAATCGTTACCGTTATTAGATGGGGATACTCTGCTAAGCACGTTCAAGGGTGAAATGCTATGAGTACTACACTTCAGACCGAGTTAAACTTTACTCACGGAATTGAGATAGAGAATCATCTAGTTTCTCGCAAAACAGGTGAAGTAGTTGTTGGAGAAGTTCTTCTTACTGCTTGGGAGGCTATGTTTACAGGAGCAGCGGAGTTTTTAAAGAAATTACCGAAGGATAAGAAAGTTCCCAAGGAAATCGCAAAGAAAATTATCAAAGTAGAAGTTAAAGAAGAAACTAAGAGAGAAAAAAGGTTAAAATTTGTCTTTGTCCATTATAAACTTGGTAAAAAGACAATCCGTGTGAATGTGTTTGGCCCCGACCCCAATATTGGTCAAATCACATGGCTTCTAGAATTGGTCACTCCACCCTGTGAGTACTTAGAAGAATTAAAATGGTGGATTGACACATTGTATTCTGCAGCACTTCAAGGACTACCACCTGATGTTGCTTTACTACCTATTGGACTAAATCCAACAGAAAAACGGGTCAGAAGTGGCTTGACGTGTGGAGAGCATCATCATATTGGCATGCCAATGAAATATCGCATTCCTGTATACAATCTGTTGAGGAATTATGTGCCTCATTTAATCGCGCTTAGCACAACGTCTCCGTTCCTAGACCAAAAACCAAGCGGCAATGTTCTGATCCGAAAAAGTAATGGAAAGGAGCAAATTATAGGTAGATGTGTTCATTCGTACCGATTACTGAAAAATAGTGGACAAATGGGGCCAAATATACCTTCGTATCTTCCAGCATTAACTGACAAATCTACTAGGAAGGATTTCGCTAAAGCAGTCAAGAAAGCTCCGCCCGACGATAGGATGGTGGATCTTTTCCCGTACACCATGTACTCCACAATTGAAATTCGATTTTTTGACGCTCAACCCTGGCCTGAACTCCGATTAGCTATTGTTCTCTTAATTCAAGCTATCGCACAGAAAGCTAAAAATCTGATTGACAATAATGAGAAAATTCCAAAAGTATCATCCACTTGTCTTTACGAGAATCGGAGGAAGTCAGTTCAGTTTGGATTACTCGCTCAGTTTTCAACTGATGATGATTTAGATGAAGACTTCTCAAAATTTTATAATTACGATATCACGACGGGCAAAAAGGCTTCAAAACTAATGCACTCAATAAAATCCTTATTAATCTATGTACAAGAAGAGCTCGAAAGTTTTGGATCAGATCTGGTAAATTACGTTTTAATACCAATTCTTGGTTCTAGTGAATATGACCCACCTCTCACTGTAGCAGAGTATTTGCTCTCTCTGTACAAAACTTCTGGAGAAAATATATCATTCCTTCCAAGTTTATATTACGATAAAGAAAATAGTTACCCATTATTGGCTGCTGGAGATTTTACTTCCCTGCAACAAATTGAAGTAGAAACAGAGGCTAAAGTCAAGGAGACATCTCTTCAACAATCATTACGCAATGACATAGCTAAGAGAAGGAGTTCTATTACAGGAGTAATCGAAAAACCAAAGAAAAAGAAACCACCAAAAAAAGCAGTTCCACCCAAAAAACCACCAAGAAAGAGGGAAAAAGTACCTACTGTTACACCTGCAATCGAAGTGAAGAAGCCACCAGCACGAGCTAAAGCAGCAAAAAAGGAGACAAAAGTCCCCAAACCTGTTACTAAACCAGTGACCCCAGTTGTTGAAGAACCGCCTATATCAGTGATATCAGCATTTGAAGAAAG
>JAEOTY010000036.1 GCA_016839625.1 Candidatus Hodarchaeota archaeon | reverse complement strand
AAGAAAGAGTCATTGTAGCTAATGAACTACCATGATAACCCCGCGTATAAGTGTAAAAGTGTTCTGAATCAGGTTTATTTATCATTGCTAAGCGTAACGCGGCTTCTATAGCTGCCCCACCTCCCATGGCGTTCACTGCGATTTTTGTAAGATTTCCAGGAGCAATACTGGCCAATTTATGTATGAATTTGATACGAGGGATTGTTGGAAATCCATATCGTACGTGAGTCAAGCGTTTTAATTGTTCGCTCACTGCAAATGCTACATCAGGGTTGGCAAAACCGATATTACACGTCCATGCTTGGGCTGTGCAATCTAAGAATTCTTTCCCAGTATGATCCTTTAATAACGAGCCGTACCCTTCAAGAAATATTTGATCGTAGAAAGGAACTAAACTCTTTTTATGTACTTCATTGATTTCCTCATCAGTTATATCTAAAATCCAAGAAGAAATTTCTTCATCACTGAAAAGACGATCTTGTTGCTGCTCCATTTCTTTCACTCAACCTTTAAATCAGTATATACAAGGAGTTTGATACTGTAATTTTGTTTTAAGAATTTTCTGGTGGACTTACAAATTTCCGATATCAACTGTAAATGAAGAAATAAGCGAGCTATAAAGGAGAAGAAACAGAATAACGGAAAAATAAAAAATAGAAGACGAAAAAAGTATGTTTGCCGTTACCTTACAAGAGTGAATTAATATTAACTGTCTATAAAATCATATTAATGACTATTCTCGAATTCGTTC
Organism: Candidatus Hodarchaeota archaeon; assembly: GCA_016839625.1. GTDB lineage: Archaea > Asgardarchaeota > Heimdallarchaeia > Hodarchaeales > Hodarchaeaceae > Hodarchaeum. The sequence goes on along the minus strand of JAEOTY010000036.1, from coordinate 1,353 downwards.
TTTCATCGAGAACGGAATATCGCCATATTCCTCTGTAAGTAACCGAGTGAACCGTATTTTATATTTCCCTTTCTGTAATGGCTCATCCCTTCGGAAAATTAACGTTGCTTTAGACTTGACAAGGAATTTAGCAGGGTTTTGATCATTAATATTCTTATTCTCAATCTTCTCCCCATTAAGATCAATAATGAAATCCTTGTATTTTTCCTTTTTATCTATGGATTCACCTTTCAATTCTAATTTTAGTGGTTCGATTATTGTTGCATCACTAATCGAATTCTTCATTTCACATTGAAATCCGTTTTCATTGTTCTTGAGAGATTTTTTTACGAAAAGTTGTCTAAGTAAATCTTCGTTTACCATACGTAATCACTCCGAATGTCGAATAAGAAGCAATGGAGAGTATTTCTCGCTTCAAATTATTAAAAAAATTTTTGACTTTAAATCTATTGTTCAGGAATTTAGCTTAATGCTATCGATTAGAGATGATAGAAAATTCTTGGAAAATCCACTACAACCACATATATAGAAAATGGGGGATAAAAATCTTAATAAAAATATATTCTCGTTGTTTTTTTTTCATATTCCAATATGCGGCCGAATGTATCTGATTTTCTTATATAATCGATGGGGAATGCAAATATATCAGACGTAGGCGGAATATTTGCTGCTGAATCCTATTATAAATTTTCGGAGAGTAACGATTGGACTGTGGATTCTATGTCCTTGAATACCACTTCAGGACTCTATTTCTTCGATGTCCCTGTTCCTTCCGAAAATGGAACACTGACATATAAAATTCGTGCTTATGATCTTTCAGGTTTATCAAATGAAACAGCAGTTTATACCATTAGCTTCTCAAGCGGTTTGGGTCCTAATATAACAGTGATAGGGATTCCATATCCTTCACCTCTTGATATGGAAGATAAAAATATGATTAGGATTTGGGCCAATGTTACTGATGATGGTTCGATCACGAATTGCACGATAAGTTATCAGTTTGAAGGTATAAACGAAACGTTTATTGAAAACATGATATTCGATAATAAAACAGGTTCTTACTATGTTGATATAGAAGTTCAGGGTAGTAGTGGTAACCTCACTTTCATAATCTCTGCTACTGATAACGTGGACTTGACTTCAGAGACAGACCCCTATACTATTCATTACGAAAACGCAGGCACTACTCCTGGATTCCCAACCGAAATCCTCCTAATCGGAGCTTTAATCCTAGGTGGAGGTGCGGTGGCAGGAACAGGGTATTATCTTTACAAAACTGGCCGATTAAAACTCCCAAGAAGATCCTCCGATTAGCTCTAGATAGTATTTTCAAATAACCAAATAGGAACAGTT
>JAEOTY010000315.1 GCA_016839625.1 Candidatus Hodarchaeota archaeon | reverse complement strand
TGAATAATATTCTAACAATAATGGCCCACGGCGTAATAATAGCTTTAACCGGTTCAGTTATCTTTCTGCTGGTAACTCCTCCCCAATCCATCATTCTCTTCATACTATTCTCCCTCCTTGTAACAACCATAACACTGTCTATACACGAACGGCCAATAATCTTCACCTTTGATATAAAATTAAAAAATACAACTTTACACATTTTTATAATATTTCTTAGCATTGTTCTTCTTATACTCCAAATAACGAACATTCACTACGACATAGTAGACTCTATTCTATTCATTATCTTATACATATTTACACCTGGTTTTACCATTCTAAAATTAATCAGATTTATACCTAGCTATTCCCCCATTGAATACATAGCTTTAGCATATCCCATTAGTGTAGCTTATCTCGCAATCACTGGTACAATTATGTTAATTCTACCTACCAATATAAGGGGAATCATCTCTTTAACAATGATAATATTTCTATCCGTAACATCGTTTTTCTTAGAGCAAAGAAAAGAGCGAATAAACGTATTTAATATTCAAAAAATAACCTTAAAGAATAAAGAGATAATTCTGGGTTTAACCATCTTTTTCCTTATATATTTTTATTTTGAACTTTATCCAGATCTTGCTAATATAATCGATTCAGATATTTCAAGATGCTTCCTAAGCGCATTATCCTATACTAAAGAAAGACCCGGAGATTTTTATATTATAGCAAATCTATATCCACTATTCAATATTTATCAATCATTTATTTTTTATATTATAAATCCTTCAATAAACACCTTTCAAATAGTATATGTGTCCTTAAACGTATTAGCCCTTATGTTATTTTATACCTTAGCAGCTCAATACCTTAAAAAATATGGCGAATACACTCCTGTAGTAGCAACACTAATTTGGTCAACATTCGCTGGCTTGGGTTGGCTATACTTTCTTGAAAGAAAAATATTTGAGCCAAATACTTCAGTACTTATTTTAAAATCACAAACCAACATCTTTTCATATGGTGATATTTACATGAAACGTAATTTAGTATATCTTTCTATGGAAGTATCCCTTTTGATAGTATTCGCTTTACTGTATATTTTAAAAAATAATGATCTATCTAAATATAAACAAATCCTACTAATGGTTATATTATTAACACCTTTGCCGTTAATGCACCCATATGCAACCTATTTCTTATTCTCATCATTGTTATGTTTAACATTTCTAAGATCTTTAGAACAACCGCTCCGAAATGCGGCATATTCCTTAATAATTACATCATTTACAAATCTATTACTCAATTATATTCTAACTATCAAAATACCACAAGCCACATTACAATTCTTTACCAATTTTCAATATTTAATAGCAGGCATTACATTACTATTAATATCACATTACGGTAAAAACATACATAAATTTTTAATGGTTGGTTATAGAATTTCGAAAGCTAAACACGTATTATCTTCACTTGTAGTATTCTTGTTGATCACCTATTTTACATCATTATTATATATCGGGAGCAATGTAAATAACGACCTAATAAATTTAAATCCTTTTGGCTGTGTTCCATCTATCCTTTACCCCTTTAAACTTGGAATTACAGGTGTTATGACAATAATCTCAATATATGTCATTATTATGAGCCGAAAAAAATATTCTAATGAATTAGTAGCCATGTGTGCTTTAATTATATTGATGATTTTATTCTCTAAAATTATATCTGCACTACAAATGCAATATACTTTCGAGTTTACATTCAATACAAAATCATGGCTTTCTGAAAATATTAGAAATCACATTCGTCGTTTTGACGAAAAAAGGATGTTTGAACTATATAAAATCCCAATGTCCATCATAGCATCCATTACTTTGAGTCATAAAGTCATAACAAACATTTCAAAAAGAAAATCGAAACTAAAAAATAGTGTTATCATTACCGGCTTGATTTCATTGATTATAATCTCAGGCATGTCATCAACTTTTCTAGGTTTTGAATATTATAACGAACTACCAAGTGTACGTAGCGTCAGTTCGCTAGAATTAGATATTATAAACACGTTACGAGATCAAATATGTTTGAAAGGAAAATCAACTATAATTAGCCCCCACACAGACCCCTCTTTCTTAACTTATACAAGTGCCACTACAATTGTGCGCGCGCGCAATGTTATTAGGATGGCTTATTCAGTTACTTGGAACTCAGAAAGTCCTGAATTTTCCTTTTTTACAACAAGATATTCGAAAATAGCTCCCATACATATATATCTACATAAAAAACGTGACGTAAGTGGGCTCTCTAAATACTCTGGTAAGTATTTAACACATATAAGCGATATAGCCCCTATATCTTTGGAAAATTCAGAAGTACAGGTAAAATCAATATACAATTGGTCAACTCCAACTCAACAAAGTACAACCGCATTAATAGTTCCTTACAACAATGAAATGATGACTTTATCCCAACCATATCATACAGAACATACAGTATTATCATTATACTTCGAAGAAAGTATGAAGTCTATGAATATCTACAAACCCTCGATAATATACAACAACATTGAAATCGATGGTATGGCTATTTTCAATGGTGATGACAGCTATATTAGGACAGAGAATTCAACAATAAATTTCGATAGAATTTTAGTGGAATTTGAGTTTCAACCATTAGATGTAGACAAGATCCAAATGATTGTATGCAAGTCCGACTGGGGTCCACCTGCGCGTAAAAGTTGGGAAATAACTCAATACGGAAATAAGATTGTCTTCAAGGTATCCGCCGATGGCAAGAAAGAAGTCAGACTTTCAACCGAGGAAATCCTCGAAATTGGTAAATTATATGCTATAAAATGTGTGTACGATGGGGATTATCTTCAAATATTGGTAAACAATGAGGTGGCAGCTTTGGAACAATACCAAAATGGCATTTATAAAAGTAACGTCGACCTTGTGGTCGGTGCCTTATTACGTAATAACCGCCCAACAGCCGCCGCAAAAATGAATCTAAGATACCTGAGAATACTGGAAGAAGCACGATCAGTGGAGCCGATATATCATGCCTACGACTTTCTATCCGCGACCGGACTCAACTACACAACAGTACTCACAGAAGACAGCTCAATTAATGACTATGAGACTGTAATCCTACCTTACGACGATATTTTAACAGCTGGAATCCTTACTAAAATATCGGAAGAAACTCCAGAAAATCGATGCATAATCATATTGAATGCAAACGGATATGGTCCATTACTCAACTTATTTGGAAACTTGGCATCCAATAAATTAAGGGCCAATGAAATCATTATCAATGACAATTATCCTTTAGAGGCACCCCTAAATGTATCAATGGTGAGGGCTAACAATAATACAGAAATAGTAGCTCTGTACTCTGAAAAAGGCGTAACATCGCCTTTAATTATGAAAACCTCACAAAAAGGAATCGAATTAGTGTACATTGACATTTTCCCCTTGAAAGAGAGCGGTCAACTATTCAATTCAGAACTGTGCAGGAGCTTGATGGAAGTATTAGACAATGATAATATAACGTTCTATGATGAATCATACATTTCCCCGTGGTTTACTGAACCAGTTCTACTTTTCACAGAACTCAATGCCAGTGGTACGATAAGGGTATTCTCAAACTCATTCGCTTCTGTGACACTGCCCAACAGCAACAAGATGAATACAGACAGCCACAACTCAATACAAATTAATTGCACTAAAATCACCATTAAAAAAGGATATGGATTCTATACAACCCTGATCGCAGAAGACCCAAGTATAATACTGTACGATAATCAGAAAGAGGGGCAAAAATCAGCGATCAAAATAGAAGGAGAAGTTACATTTCTCCTAAGACAGCCAGAAATAGATGTAAACGGGCAAATAACCTTCGAGACATTTTACATGCTGCACCCGCAAACAATCATTACCGATGGTCGAAAAACAACCTTAGGTGGAGATATGACTCTTAAAATATACGTATCCGACCAAAATACCATAGCTCTTCCCTACAAACTAAATTCACCAATTAAAGTTAGATATAAAGAGCCTCTCATTTAATGGAGGAGAACGAGAACACAGACTAATCAAATTAACCAAAGGTAGTATCTACCTGGTTACTCGAAGCTGAGATCTGTTTTTTACTATCACGAGCATAAGCTCGCTGGTTACAATGTCGATATACACACTAGTGCCAGTGAAAGTTATTTCAATCAGGATCTCCTGTATTAAGCAGACTCAGAATCCCTAACTCGAAAATGTCATCCGAGGCCAGTACGCTGGTGACCCAGTTGGAGAAGGAACGGAAAAGGAGGATCAAGATCCGGGTACTCCCCGATGAGGGCTACAGTATAGA
>JAEOTY010000314.1 GCA_016839625.1 Candidatus Hodarchaeota archaeon | reverse complement strand
GTCTTTTTGTTCTACGTGTCTTACAAAGAACGAGTGTGGCAGAGTAGGTAACACCCCTCAATTCAAGATCCATCGTAGTAAATTTATCTGTTTCTAGGAATTTATCTTGATGCCACCATATACTGTGAATCGAGATTATCTGTTTCTCATTTTCATCATTCAATAACTCTTTTGGATATGAAAACAAGGGGATATGCCCTCTGATTTCATCAAAAAAATAGAGAAAAAAACCATACGAGTCATATATAGTTGATTGATGAGTATTTGAAGAGAAATTACTTTGATTCATGACTCGACAAGTCCTTTCTACTAAGAGGAGACAAATTTGATATTGGTACTAATGCTCTATTTATTACTGAACTTTTTTTTTTAAGGGCTAAAATGTTTTTGCTCTGTTTAGCTTAAACTACAATTGGATACTCTTGTTGTTTTCTCTAGTAACTCTTGAAAAATCGTTATTAAGGATAATTCGCTTTGGTACCAACCTCAAGAGATTTAATATCTATCGTTGTACTCATACTACTAATTTTAATTAAATATTTTTCAATCACATCTGATTTAGGAAATTCTAGAATCAAATCCTCTTTAGTGGGCCAATTTTCTAGCTCTTTCTCCCAAACAGTCTCGCTAAAAAACTCACTTCTTTTGGATATCTGGATTATTACATCATTTAAATTCTCGCTCTGATTGACTAAAACCACCAATAATTGAGATTCATCCTCTTGTGATAAAATTCGCATTGAAACTTTTTGTTTAAAATAATTCTGAGCACAAAAACTTGTTTCTATTGGTGGTGGAACATGATTAAAATGAGTTGTCATCTCTACACTATAAGGTTCAATACCAACGCCAAATTGATTTACAAAATCAAACCATTTAATTTTTAGAAGATGCTCGATCTGAGTAATTTTTTTTGATAATTCTTTTAACTTATGTCTTTTAACTGGGTTTGATTCTAATGCTTTACTTTTGTATAAAAGGTCGAGATCAGATCCTATCTCTGATTCTAGCGCTGTTTTTAACTCTAGAAAAGCATTTACAGGCAATGGATGAATATCCTTCCATTTTTTAATGACCAATCCGTAGAGTGGGCTCTCCATCGTTGATGAGGCCTCCTCCTGAGAGGGAATGTTTAGGTGAAAGGCTGAATAGATAAACTCTGAGATTTTCAGGTCCACTCTAAGCAGAATTTTCTCAATTTTCCAAATGCAGTGAGTTTTCAGAATGTTTGCTTCGTTTAAATCCGTCCGCAATTTTGGAGGAAAAGAATAGAGGATTTGGAGTCCATTCGTGATATCAAAAGAACACACAAAAAATCCAATTAGACCAACTTTTGAGTCAAAAGTTGTTTTACTGGTCGCTGTTTCAATGTTTATATCGAACAAGTTGTCGATAGCCATCAATTCTCCTGATTTTTCTATCTCATATAATCAAAATAACAATTTTAGATAAATTGGCTATTGAGGAAGCTGTGTTTTTTTCAACTACAAAAACTTTCTCAAATGATAAGAAGAGTGGATTTGTAAGTTATAAAAGGCTTTTTTTCATAAGTATTTTTATTCTAGGATTGATTCATAAGTTATTTCATTAAACAGTGATTTGTCATTAGTTTTATACCGTTTGTTACCAAAATTCAGAGTATTACTATTGGATAATTGGACTCTATTTCTAAAATAGTTGAAAAAAAGTTATTCTATAATGAACCAAAATTATTTTAGTCTTTATTCAATTATTCTAATCAGTATCTACAATTTCTAAATTGACTCTGAAACCTTTGGAGAAGAATATTTTGAGTTCAATTACTTGGGATGTCATCATTGTGGGAGGTGGACCTGCTGGTCTTTCTAGTGCGATTCGGGCTGCAGAGTCAGGCCTCCATGTACTTGTCCTAGAAGCACGTTCAGGAGCAGCTACTGCTGCTAGTATGGCTGTGGATGGATACCCTGGTTTTTTCAGTATTACTCGACAAGAACTCCTTGATAAAATGGCCAAACAAGCGAAATATCATGCTACCATTAAGTACGCTGAAAAAGTAAGCAAACTTGAACTCAATGATCCTATAAAGCGGGTCTATACCCAAGTGACTCGAGGAGAATTTTTTACTGAAGAATTTCAATATGCGGGAAAAACGGTAGTGATTGCCACTGGGCTCCATCCAAAAAAGCTTGATATCCCTGGAGAAGGAAAGTTTAAAGACAAAGGAATTTATTATTCTCTTCCTGATGGGGACTATACAGAGAAGAATGTCGCAGTTATAGGCCATACATCTTGGGCAGTCCGAAATGCACTGCATTATGATGCCTTGGGGGCACATGTTTTCCTAGTCACATCTCGTGATGAAATCAACGCCCATCCTGCGCTTATGAGAAGATTAAATGGTAGTTTTGTGGAAGTTTTATACTCACATGAAGTCGTGCATTTCGAAGGAACAGATAAATTAACAAGAACACTCCTCAAAGGTAAGGATGGAAAACAACACCATATTTTAACTGAAATGGTCTTGATTCTGAGTAGTAAAAGCACAAACCGTGCGTTATTCCAGGATGCTGGTTTAACGACTACTCCTCAAGGAATGATTATAATAAATTCTTCAAATCAAGATACAAGTATCCCTGGTGTTTTTGCTGTAGGTAGTGCAACGAGAAGAGACTCAATAGTAGGTGTTGGAGCCGCTGAGGGAATTAAAGCAGCGGAAGAAATTTCACGTTACCTATCGAGACAGGAAGAAGAGAAAGAGGAACCTGAGGAAGAAATAAAAGAAAAACCATTACCACTGTTTTCTGAAGGAAAAAGTGTTATCATTGAAAAAGAAGACCTCTCGCCAGAAATAGTGAAATGGGTTGTCAACGCACCTCAGATCGCCAAAAAAGCCGAACCTGGACAATTTGTCATTCTTCGAATAGAAGAAAAAGGAGAACGAATCCCTTTAACCATTGCAGATAACAACAAAGAAACAGGTACAATTACACTGATTTTTCAGAAATTGGGGAAAAGTACTAAGCTTATGGGAACAATGAAAAGTGGTGATCATATTCTTAACCTCTTAGGCCCCCTCGGAAAACCTGTAGAAATTAAAAAATGGGGGACAGTTGCTGTTTTAGGCGGTGGTTGTGGTGTGGCTCCAATCTTACCAAAAACAAGAGCCTTGAGAGAAATAGGAAACTATGTTGTAAGTATAATTTCAGCACGAACCTCTTCACTTTTGATATGCCGTGAAGAGATGCGCGATGCAAGTGATGAACTCCATATTGCCACTGATGATGGAACGGAGGGACATCACGGCTTTGGACTTGATGTACTAAAGCGATTCGTCGAAGAAGGAAGGAAGTTTGATCATGTTGTAGCTGTAGGGCCAATTCCCATGATGAAGTTCACCTGTGCTTTTACCAAGAGTCATAACATTCCAACAACTGTTAGCTTAGCCCCCTTAATGGTGGATGGTACCGGTATGTGTGGCGCTTGTCGTGTGAATATAGGAGGCGAAACCAAGTTTGCATGTGTAGATGGTCCCAATTTTGATGGTCATCAAGTAGATTTTGAGGAGCTAACGCTCAGATCACAGGCATATCGTTATGAAGAGCGAATATCAAGCAAAAAAATGGCAAACATACCGTAATTTGGAGATTAAGATATGAGTACGGGTAAAAAACGGAGTAGGGTCAAGAAGCAACGAATTCACATGGGTTCTCAAGATGCCGAAGAACGTGTTCGAAATTTTAACGAAGTATCCTTGGGTTTTACTGAAGAAGAAGCGTTAGAAGAGGCGTCTCGTTGTTTGCAATGTAAACGGCCTAAATGTATCCTGGGTTGTCCTGTTGCAGTACGAATACCCGAATTCATCCTTAAACTTCAAGAAAAGGATATTGATGCTGCGAAGGAAATAATTTTATCAACTAATAGTCTTCCTGCCATTACAGGACGAGTCTGCCCTCAGGAAAATCAATGTCAGGAATTCTGTATTCATCCGAACGCTATCTCCATAGGTGGTTTAGAGAGATTTGTTGCAGATCATGGAAAACGGCCTAAAATACAACTTTCGGAAAGATTGAACACAAAAGTTGCTATTATAGGATCTGGTCCTTCAGGCTTAACCTGTGCAGCAGAGCTAGCACGTTACGGACATGAAGTATTTGTTTATGAAGCCCTTCATGAATATGGTGGTGTATTAACCTATGGAATTCCAGAATTTAGAATGCCTAAAAAGATCGTGAACGAAGAGGTTGAATACGTAAAGTCTTTGGGAGTACACTTAGAGACAGATATTTTGATTGGGAAAACAATAACTGTTGATGAGCTGTTAAATGAAAAAGGATTTAATGCAGTATATATTGCATCTGGGGCTGGAGCACCAAATTTTTTACGGATACCTGGAGAGAACTTAAACGGGGTCTTTTCAGCTAATGAATTTTTGACTCGTGTTAATCTTCTGAAGGCGTATCAATTTCCTGATTTTGATACTCCTGTAATTGTAGGAGAAAGAGTTGCTGTAATTGGAGCAGGTAATGTTGCGATGGATTGTGCTCGAACCGCGCTCCGATTAGGAGCAAGAGAAGCAGATATCATATATCGACGCTCCGAAGGCGAAATTCCCGCAAGATTAGAGGAAATTATCCATGCGAAAGACGAAGGGGTTGTTATTGGAGAATTGACATCCCCGCTTGAAATACTTGGAGATAATAAAGGGAATGTCATCGGTCTAAAATGTATGCGTATGACACTAGGAACAGAAGACGAATCTGGTCGTCGAAGACCAATTCCCATTCCTAACACAGAATTCATTTTTCCAGTCGATACTGTGATCATTGCAATTGGACAGCGTCCTAATCAGTTGATTGCTCAAACTACGTCAGGTCTTGAAACCACTAAATGGGGCACTTTTGTGCATGAAAAAGAAACAGGGAAAACCACTCGGGATAGAGTATTCACTGGAGGCGATGTTGCCACTGGAGCCGCCACTGTTATTCTTGCTATGGAAGCTGGTCGAAAAGCGGCCAAAGCGATACATGAGATGATCTTAGAAAGAGAATTAAAAGAAAAATCAGATTAAAATTTGTCTTGAAACTATTGGTGGGAATTTTATGAAAGATAAATGGCGTGTAAAGCCCAAAAGAGTAGGAAGGAGCCGAAAAATTCAAGTTAGGCAATTTGAACCTGAGGAAATTTGGATAGAATATGAACTGGATATTGATGAGGATTCACTTTCTACAGAAGCGGTTCACGAGGCAACAAAGTTGGCAGTTGCCTATCTGGATGAGGAAGAGAAGAAATTAAGGGATAAAACTCAACCACCAAAGGAACAAATTTCAGAAAAGCCTATTTTTGAATACGGGCTCGAGATTACAAGCGAAGGAAAAAATCTCGGAAATTTTCGTATTAAACACTCAGATGATCCACAATTTGTGAATTTCTTACATTTATGGTTAGAAAAAGACAAACAAGAGATATATATAGGTTTTTTACGTAAAGACACTGGTGAATTCAAGTTTAAGAAGAAAAATGAAGAAATAATTAGACAGTTAGGAATAAAAAAAGAGAAACATTTC
>JAEOTY010000313.1 GCA_016839625.1 Candidatus Hodarchaeota archaeon | reverse complement strand
CCAAAAAGAATAGCAAAAGCTCTATTAGAGAAATGGCTTCCAGTAGAGAAAGCTGTTTTAGATATGGTTGTCAAATTTTGTCCTTCACCTCTTGAGGCTCAAAAATATCGATTTAAGAGTTTCTGGACTGGAGATTTTGAGACCTCTGAGGCAAAAGGGATGCTTGAATGTGACGAAAAAGCACCAGTCATGATCGCAATTTCAAAAATGATCCCAGGAAAAGCTAAACGGATAATTGCCATGGGAAGAATCTTTTCTGGCACAATAAAAGCAGGGCAAAAAATTTCAGCTTTACTCCCTGGATATAAACCAGGAAGTAAGGAACGTCGCTTTACCACCAATATTCAACAGGTTTCTATGCTTATGGGAGCGAGAGCAGAGAAAGTAGATGCAATTCCTGCTGGAAATATTGTTGCTTTACAAGGATTACGCGGAGCTACATCAAGTAGTACAATAACAAGCCTTGAGACAGTAATGCCATTCCATGCACTTTCGTATGCAGTTGAACCTGTAGTAACGATTGCGATTGAAGCAAAAACTCCAAGTGAGCTACCAAAATTAGCTGAAGGATTGCAACTCATCGAGCTGGTCGACCCCTCGCTTAAAACTACTGTAAATGAGGAAACAGGTGAATTTCTTCTTTTAGGAACTGGCGAGCTGCATCTTGAAATTGCTGTAAAAGATCTGCAGGATATGCAACATATTGAGGTTATACAAAGCGAGCCTATTGTTGTTTTTCGTGAATCAGTCAAAGCGGAGTCGTATCAACAAGCTTTGGCAAAGTCGCCAAACAAGCATAACCGTCTATGGGTTCGTGCAGGACCATTAGATCCTGCTGCAATTAAATTAATTGAAGAGGGTCGGATTCACCAGTATACCGATCGAAAAGAGATGGCCCAAATACTAAGAGATGAAGCAGGTTGGGAAGGTAAAGCTGGACGAAGAGTTTGGGGAATGGGTCCTGAAGAAGATGATCCCAATTTCTATATTGACGCGACAAAAGGTGTTCAATATCTGCGGGAAGTGAAAGATTATATAATTCAAGGTTTCCGATGGGCTGCTAAAGAAGGCCCGCTATGTGGTGAACCGTTTTATGGCATTAGATTCATGCTTGAAGATGTTAAGCTTCATGAAGATCCTGTCCACCGAGGAGCGGGTCAAACGATGCCAGTTTCCAGGAGGGCCTGCTTTGGTGCAGTATTAATGGCGGAACCTATTCTTTTAGAACCTATCTATAAGGTTCAAGTACAAGTTCCAGAACTTTATCTAGGAAATGTGTACAAGGTTCTTACGAAAAGGAGGGGACGCGTGACCGATACCCAAAAACGTGAAGGAACTCCATTGAATGTCATCATTGCAGAGGTTCCTGTTACCGAATCATTTGGAATGACAACAGAGCTTCGTTCTGAAACATCAGGCTTCGCTTTTAGCCAAATGGTCTTTGATCACTGGGAAAAAGTACCAGGTGATCCAACTAAACCTGAGGAAGAAGGTGGAGGATTAGCACGACAATTCGTTGAAGCAACCAGAAAACGTAAGGGATACCATAGCAATATTCCCCCGAAACCAGAAGATTATTATGATAAACTCTGACATCAAACTCCCTTATTTTATCTACACAAGGCATCAAGGAATTAATGTCACAAACAATGTATCAAGAGGGATTTTTTCAGGAAGATAATCAAAAAAATCTAAGGATTTCCCTTATATGATAAATTAATACCGATTTTAGGACGGAAATTAACGGATCCGGAGGGATTTGAACCCACGACATTCTGCTTACTTCAAGACTAAACCATTTCATCTTTTTATGAGCTGGGTTTTGCTTTCCGAAGGCAGACGCTCTATCCAAGCTGAGCCACGGATCCACCTTTATTCAGAACATTTAATTTAATTATTACTCATTATACGGAAAGAATAGCTTGTTATATAAATTTGGGTTTTCACCGGTCTTTTCGTTCGCTTTGTGAACGAATTTTGACATGATGTCTGTGTATGGCACAGGATACACAGTAATAACGAACGTAGGGAATTCGGGCAATTTGAGTGCCTTGTTGTCTTAATTCTTTCCCAATAGTCCAATCAACTAGTTGTTTGTAACTTGTTTTTCGCTTGGCTTTGTCACGTGGTACCAATCGTCCACATGATGAACATTGAACTTTTCCCAGAGTGCCTTTTTTGCCCTTACTTCGGCCACCAGACTTACGTTTCTTTCCCATATAGACTCCACTCTTGATTGATAAAATTAATTTCAGGCAATGTTTTCAAACAAAAGTTTTTATTCTTTTATTATGAATTAGTGCATAAAGCAGTTGTTTCATTTTCTATGTTTTAAATTTCTGGCGTTATGGCCTTTTTTGTGAGAAAGATAGCTAAATTTTCTAAATTAAGTCGAAATGAGTGTTTTTGCTCAAAATAAATTGCGATGTTGGGGAAATTTTGTTCTAGATATTGATAACTGAAATCACGTATCTTTCCTACCTGATTCGTGTATTCTTCTGTGTAACGTTCTGTTTTCGTGAGCAGTGTAGATGTTAGTTCGATAAATTCTGGTGTTTCTTCTTTTTGTATCATTGTCTGATATATTAAACCATATAATCTCTCTTGATCCTCTCTTTGAAAGGAGATGATAAAGAATCCTGGTAAGGGGAGAATCATAAATACAAGAATTGAACTAAATGGACCAAATAGCTGCTCAAATTGCGCCAAACTCGAATTAGGAATAATTAAAACGCCTAGAATAACATTAATTATCGCAATTCCTGTAGCATAAAATGTTCCTTGGCCAATCAAGTACAACTTTCCAGCAAGCTGCTGAAGATGATCTGTACTGAAAAATTTTAGACCTTTGAAGCATAAAACGAGGTAAATTAATAGAGTCCAAGGAATGACAAGTAATAGAAGCACAAATCCGTCTACTGAGCTAAATATTAATATAAATGCAAGATCTGAGAAAAATAAAAAGAGAAAAAGGGAATTCAAAAGAAAAATTTCCCATAATTGATTATTCTTTAGGTTAGCTTAGAAGATCTTTAAGCTCCGATACAAGACTAGATATGTCCTTTTCTTCTTCCTTGAAAATTTCAGGTATCCTTTGGCTATAGCGACGTAACACTCGAACAGCTAAACCCAAGGAATGAGCTTCATTAGACGCCCCTATCAATATGAAGTCTTCCGCGGAACTTAATATCGTGTACCCTTTCTCACCACGAACTAAAACTTCCCATAAGTGCCCATGATCCATTCTATCTACAACCATCCCACCTGTTGAGAGTACCGCTGCAGATAATGCCGAGAACAAGTCTGGATCCGCATCTTTCTCCGAGAAAAACGCAACACTCATTCCTGTGCGTGTTACTAACGCCAATGCTTCTAAATCTGCGTATCGTACTATTTCTTGTAAAAGCTTAATTAATTTCTTTTTTTGTTCAACCGTAAGTGCAAAAGCCATTTTTTCACCTTCAAAAAAACCCACTACTCAGATCGCAGTTGGAGACATCGAATTATTCCGCGGAGTAGACAAAATTGGGTTTTTGTTTAATACAGCTACTTTTCCCTGATAAAAAAATTAAACTTTGGCAAAAATTTAAAGCTTACTGTATTTTCTACAAAAAAAGTGTGGGATGAACCAAGTGAGAAAACAGGTAAAACCAGTGGTTCTTGGCCAAATGGTTCTAGATACTGTGATTCACGACAACAAGAACTTTCATCAAATTAATACCCAAGAAAATAAGAAAGACAATATAATTGTTGGTGGACCCCCCTCTTTTGCAGGTATTGCTGGTTTAATCCTTTCAAAAGTATTTCCATGGATATCAACGCCATTAATTTATGCTTATGCTTGTCCAGAGGTTATTTCTCTTTTAGAAAACTACCCAGATTTTAGCCTAATTTCGAGAAACCTGAAAATTCGTTCACAATGTCCTCATTTTTATTTAATGTATTTTAGTAATGACATAGAACGGAATTTAATGTTAAGAAATCCCCCTTCTCAGTTTAATCCTGCAAATTTTAATTGGAAGTTAGAATATCTACCCGTGGCAATAGTAGGTTCTATCTATCATGAATTTAACAGTTTTAATACCTTTAATTTCTTAAGAAATAAATGCTCCTATATCGCTTTTGACTCCCAAGGGTGTTTCCGTCAACTCACCCCAGAAGGAAATATTATTTATCGAAACTGGTGGAATCCTAAAATTATTGACAACATCGATTGTTTCAAGGTCTCAGGTGAAGAAGCAAAATTTCTGAATTTAGGAAAACGACCAGAAAAAATTGTAGCTAGAATTTTAAAATCACCAGTAACCTCTGTACTTCTTACACAGGGGGTGAACGGTTCTATTTTAGGGGCCAAAGAACTGAAAACTGGAAATATCCACATTTATAATGTTCCTGCTTTTACTGAAGGAACTGTTATTGACGAAACTGGAGCTGGTGATATTTTTCTTTTTACCTTTGTTTCTTATTTTAATGCCTTTAATAATGAACTGGACGCTATTGCATTCGCAACAAGTGTCACTTCCTTATTACTTGAACAGAAGAGGTTTATGTGGCAACTCTCAAACCAAACAATCAAAATACGACAGAAACAAATAAAAAACCAAATTACTGAATTTTAGAGGTAGTTATTGGTCTGATACCATGTTTATCAAACTCTATAGGAAATGCTCGGGAATCCACGCCGAGTAATTTCTTGATCCCAAGTACCCTTTCGTATAACCTCGTTTCTGTATTAAGACTCATAACAAATTCTAGTACTACATCACTAAAGTGAGAAAAGAGGTTTTCTTTCTCATGACCATGAACCCCACGAACCATTGCAATAAAATGCCAGCCATTTGAACCTTTGATTACTGTGGAATACTCTGTCATGAATCGCAATACAGATTTTATACTAGATTGAATAATGATTTGAGTTAAGGTATTTACACATGAATCAAAAGCAGAAATGGCTCTATTGTCCTTGTATTCCTCAATCTTGCGAAAGAGATCATGAGAGACTATATTCACGGCATCACCTTCCCATTTAAGAGTTCGAGACTTTTTTTGCCTTGCGGAAGGACTTAAGTCATTGAATTGCCATGAAAGATTTGCCAATTCCCATCCAAACGCCCCTAAATCAATACGAATGTCATTTTCAGATTTATCAAGTGAAGTATATATGACTGGAATTCCGCTTTGAGCACGCATCACTAACAATTGATGAATAAATGTGATAAATCCCGATCCTGGATCACCAACTATCAGAATGAGTGCATCCCGAGGCAAACCTATTATGAACTCATCTATTACTGGTACTCCGATTGGAATTAATTCCCTACTCATCTAAAATTCCACATCATACCCTTTTTAAAACATCTTTCCAAAAGCAACAGGTTCCAGGTTACTAGCGGCAAAAGAGGTGATCAAACAATTATTCCAATTTAATGAATAGTATATTATTCCCCCTTAGGAAAGCTTGGCCATATCGTTTAGTGATTTTCCCTTCCACAACTTCAGAACAGTCTTCTAAGATAAGGTTCATGTATTGATCTGTAATTCTAAGACGTCCAGTATATAGTTGATTACTTTTGAGCTGAACGGTTATCATTTTCCCCACAGACTTTTCCAATGTTTGTAATGGCTGACTCATTGTCTTTTTCCTCATTGAACATTAATAGGTGCAGATCCACCCAGTTCAGTTCCTATTTTTTTTTATTCTAAAAATTTTTCTTCACTATTGAGAAGCTCTTTGAATTTTATTCTTCTTCTGATGAGTACTTAGGTTTATCATTGAAATCATGATAATATTGAGCAACATAATCTTCTCTAAATTCATTCAGAATTTTTTCTATGTCAAGTTCGGAATTAGTTAGCGATTCCATTCGCTTTTTAGTCTGAGAAACTGCCATGATTCTATTGAGACGAAGTTTTTCACGAAGTTTTAGTTCCCTTTTTCTAATCTCTTCTTTAATCTGTACATCTGTAAGATAAAGTTCATCATAAACCCATAGTTCTAATGTTGGTTTATCCGAGAATTTATCACGTTTTGAAAAATCTTTAAGGGGTAGCTGAACACAGGGAATACAATTATCTTCAAACTGATTTAACGCCTGATCAGAAAATTTCGCAGTATTTTCTGGGATAATTACTCCTTTTATTCCAATATCAATTATTTTTTGAGCTGTTTGTGCCCCACCTCCGCTCGGATCAAGGACAAGCACAATATCTCCATCATTCAAACCGTAATTTTTTTCCGTTTCACGGATTGCAGACTCAGAAAAAGATTTCACGACTTTTAAGGGGATTTCTCGCCCCTGTACCCAGAAATTTTTGATTTGCTTTAGTTTATCCATTTCTTTTTGATTTTGACGAAGCAAACGCCTTATTTCTTGATTTTCGTCCATAATCCTCCCCACTTCCCGTTTCACCGCCTCTGAAATCTTTTTATTCATCTGTTCTGACTGTTTTAGGCGCTCTCGCTCTAGTAGATCCTTCCATTTTTTGATTTGAGTCGTTTTTTCCTTTGATTGCTTTCGCCAGTGATTGGCTTCTTGATTTAGCTTATCCATTTCTTCATATATTGCTTCAATTTTTGCTTGTAGCATATCATTTTCATGTTTTAATGAAATAGTCAACTGATCATGCTCTTCTTCAGCTATAAAACTTTTTTGGGCATTTATTTTCCCTTGTGTCATCTCAATCGCATTGGAAATACTGTTTCCTGATATGACAAGTCTCTGAATTTCAGGTAACCATTCAATTAATGCAGGATGGGACTCTTTCACGATGTTATTGATCTTGTCTAATTGCTCCTTCATTAAATTAAAAGCCTTAATTGCTCCAAAAAGAGCATCTCGCTCATGAGAATTCAGGTGACCATAATTAACCGTCATATCGCTATAATTATGCAAATATTCCCGTTTAGCAGTTGCTGACGTAAGAATAGAAGGAGAAATTAGCTTTGAACCAGTGATTTTGGCAACTTTTTCAACTGTTGCAGGAACAGGAATCACATCAGCAGCAACACAGCAGATCTTGCCAAATTTTGAGGCTGTTCTAATTATTTCTGAAATTCCACATTCTCGTTTGGACTTTAAATATAGTACATGCCCTTTCATCAAGTCAATGACCGCTATTCCAGTTGTTGTACCAGGATCTACTCCTAAAATGATATTCCGAAGAGAACGGCTCGCTGGTGCAATGGTGACGTCAAGAGGTTGAAAATCAAGATTAGATTTTGTTATACGTTCCAAGATAACTCTCACAAGATCAGTTGTGAATGGTTTGATTAGAGTCTTAATATCGGAAATTACGTGCTTTTCTAATTGCGTAACGTAGACTCTCCGTTGAGGATATTCAAATACTTCCCAAGTAATCCCCTTTTGTCGCAATATACGCTCTACTTCATCTGCTGCTTGATGAACCGCTGTACGACTAATACGTTCGTAACGAGGGGCAGACCAACCTCCCCGACCGTGACTCTTTTTCTTGGATACTACTAATCGAATCTCTGCTTCAAAAGCAATTATCTCATGACCAACACGTTTTTGACATAATCGAGCACAAATTTCAGCGGTCTCCACAGAGTTTAATTTTTGACTAACAGGAAAATCTAACTCTCTCTTCAACTTGTGTTTTCTAATAAGGGTTGTAATTTTCTCCATTCCTGTTCGTGGGTTTCCTGTAACTTGAACCAAAGTGGTACTTGGAGGTATTACCTTAAGAAATCTAATAATCCCCTGAGCATTTGGTGCCAATTCAAAAATGTTATCTATGGCAATATAATCAGGTTTTAAATCCATAATTTTCTTGTACAAAGCGCGTTTATCGATTTTAGGATATTTATTTACCCGACTAAGAGTGAGGACAACAAGCGAAAAAATCGAGCCCCTCTTACCCTTATGAGACTTAGCTATAATATCCAAACCAAAAATAATATCCGATTCTGGCATACTTACAAAACCGAGTGTGACTTAAAGATTATCAAAATCTGAATATTTCATTATCAATCCGTCAATATTTATCTTAGCAGTCATTTGGAACTATTTCTTAAAATAATTAAGAATATTATCTTCAGTTTCTCCAAATGTTAATGCTGCTCCAAGATAATGACGTTGAGTCAAAACAATTAAAATCTAATTTTGTTCACATCTCAAAAAAATCTGGCACACAATGACTTAATCCCACTATTTCCCAGTGTACGGATTGAAAATATCTTTAAATGGTTGACAATTGAATCGAAATCCAAATCTATTCCGATGTTCATGATTTTATTATCATTTTCCAGTTTTTATTATGGATGTTCTCTTGAAAAATCTATTGGAAGTACAACAAGTGCTGCAGCCACTATTATTCGTGGCCCCTCACTGTCAATGATTACACAAAATTCTGTAATGATTTCATGGTGGACTAAAAACAAAGGCTCAAGCATAGTGCATTATGGAACAGACTAAGAGTGAGGACAACAAGCGAAAAAATCGAGCCCCTCTTACCCTTATGAGACTTAGCTATAATATCCAAACCAAAAATAATATCTGATTCTGACATACTTACAAAAACGAATGTAACTCAAAGGATATTAATGTCTAAGTATTTTAATATCAATTCCTCAATGTTTATCTTAAGATTCAGTTGAAACTTTTTCTTAAAATAGTTAAGAATGTTATTAACATCTCTTGTTAAGATTAGCTTAGCCTGGTTCGACTCTGTCTTGATATATTGAGGCCAGTCAAAAAAGACTGGGTAATCGTCTTCGTTTAACCGAATATTGTATTCACTCAGGTCACCATGAATATATCCATGTTTGACTGCTTTTTCCAATTCGTTTAGAATATTATCAAATAAGGTTAAGATATCATCTTCAGTTTCAAATTCAGATTTCTTTATACGGTATAAATCCTGCCCCGTAACAACATGCATTGCTACAATATGCCGATTTTGGGCAATGGGTTTTGGAACACTGACTCCAGCTCTAAAGAGCTCATTTAGCGCTTCGAACTCTCTTTCTGCTGATAATCGACTTTCATAGAGAGGTGAAATGTGGCGTTTCTCTGCAAGAAAAGCCCGCGCTTTCTTAGTAGCACGAAAATCTAATTTTCCTAAACGATGCATCTTTATTATAAATTCAGACCCCTCATCATTTACAGCCAAACGGAGATCACTTTCCTTTCCTGCGCCAATTTCTGGACCAATTTGTGCAATTACTCCCTTCTCCACTAATGCCTTCAATGCCAAAGCATCGTACCCAATGAATGTTAAAGCTGTTCCAGAATAATGACGCTGTACCAGAAATACTAATTTATACCCTCGGAGCCGAGTTAAGGCTGCTTGAATCTTCTTCTCATTATAATGCAAATAGGTTGCGATCTCCTCCGTTGGTACAAACTCATACTTAGCCATTAAAACTTCAATTACTGACAATATTCTGAAATCAAATTGTGTGAGTTTAAGAAAAAAATCTAATATTGTCAGCGGCATAGTTAACCCTTGAATAACAATCATAAGTCAGTAAGTGCAACTGTCGTCATCAGTCTATTGGATCAGATATATCTGATCCTTTAACCTCGGGAGACCGTCTTTCTCATCATAAGGGATATCAAAACTGGAAATAATGTCTTTTTATTGCTTTAAATTGTTATTTTCCGAAAGTCATGACATCTTCGGGATCTATCTGAATGAATACTTCATCCCTCTCTTTTAATTTCTCTTTTTGATCAAACCGATGAATTGTGATTCTTACCTTTCCTAGAACAACTTCTATTCGTTCGTAACTACCCATGTACATCATGGAGATAATTCTTGTTTTTACTTCATTAAGTAGCCCCTTTGAGTCCTTATAAATGTTGATTTTTTCAGGTCTAATGGCAATAAAAGCGGGATTATTATTAGCAGCATCCCGAGTATAATCACTTTGTAATTTAATATCAGAATGACCAATTTGAATCTCTGCAGACTCAGGTTTTACATTTATGAAAGTTCCTTTGAGTTCGTTTGCTTCTCCTATAAAAGAAGCTACAAAAAAGTTTTTAGGTTTCTCATAGATTTCTCTTGGGGGGCCATGCTGAATTATTTCACCTTCATTCATAACAGCGATAGAATCACTGATACTTAAAGCTTCACTTTGATCATGTGTAACGAAGATAGCAGTAAGGTTTAATTGTTTAACCAGAGCTCTAATCTCTTTACGTGTCTCTATCCGTAGTTTCGCGTCGAGATTAGAAAGTGGTTCATCAAGTAACAATACATCAGGATTAATTACAAGAGCACGTGCGACAGCAACACGTTGTTGTTGTCCACCTGATAGTTGTAAAGGAGTTCTATCTAAAAAATCACTCATTTGGACCATATTGAGAGTTTCAAAAACTCGACTATGACGAAGTTCTTTCTCAATCTTCCTGATTTTAAGCCCGTAATCCACATTTTCTTCAACGCTCATATGTGGCCATAAAGCATAATTCTGGAAGACCATGCCAGTATTCCTGTCTTGTGGGGCTAGATTGGTGATATCACGACCATCAAAAAAGATAGTTCCTTCATCAGGAATATTAAAACCAGCAATTGTACGAAGAGTTGTACTTTTTCCACAACCACTTGGACCAAGTAAAGTAAGAATTTCACCCTCTTGGGCTTCTATGTCAACGTCTTTGACCGCTTCAAAGGTACCAAAGCGCTTGGTAATACCCACACACTTCACTGTTGTCATTTTATATCCTCTACCTGATTGTAGATCCTTTTTTATCGAATTGAGCAAGTAATATAATGGAAATTATTCTTTTAATAATATTACTTATATGAGCCTCTCATTCTTTTTTTCATTTCTGGTTAAAAATTACCTCAAAAATAACAAGCTTACACTTCCTAAACCTTATTTCTTTGAATGCTCTGCTTTCAGGATATCTATAATCGAAAAAATATTACTTCTTTTTTAGATCGGATAAGGAGCTTCCCTCCTTGTTTTTTTTGAAATATGTTATTAAGCATATAAAGTTGCTAATTTTCAATCATATTTTTAACAGATAATCCTTAAAAGACAATTAACGCATGTTGATTTTTTATAAAGCAACAATCTATATATATACAAGTTGAACCTTTCTTCTAAGGCTGAATAGCTGAATAAATATCTAATATAACTCAAATAAGATTCTTGTATCTTTTAAAGGTGCTAATTGAAATGAAAACAAAGAAATTAAGAACACTGGGATTTATCATCGGAGTTCTTATATTCCTCAACGTTTTTTACGTTCAGTCTCCGATTTCATTTGCAAGGGCAACAGTACAGAATCGACCTGTAGTACTTTTTGATGCCAAACATACTCATGTAGATGAATATGCAAGTGATTATATTCTAATGAACCAAACCCTCTATAAATGGGGTTATGAAGTCCGCTGGATTAATGCTACTTACGATGCTACAATCTTAGCTGATGTCGATATTCTAATCCTTACACACATGATCAAGAACATGACCCAAGCAAGCAAAGATGCTATTAACACTTGGTTTGCCACTGGAAATAAAGGGATCTTGGCAGCAGGAGATTCAGACAAATACAGTGACACGAACGCTAGTATTATGAATGATCTATTACTCACACTTAACAGTCAT
>JAEOTY010000312.1 GCA_016839625.1 Candidatus Hodarchaeota archaeon | reverse complement strand
TAGCAATATTTCCGCCTACAGTAGCCCTTTGTCTTAAGATTTCATCGCACATATCACCGAGAGCTTGATACAACGCGTTATAATATGTCTTAACTTGTGTTAAGGCTAATATATCTGAAATGGGTACAGCAGCTCCAATTCTTAGTCCTGATTCGCTGAATTCAAGCTTTTTTAATTCAGGAATTTTTTTCACATCAATGATAACTGTCGGTTGAATTAAACGATGACGGAGTTCTACTAGTAGATCAGTTCCTCCAGCAAGAAGCTTGCAGTCAGTTTGGTGTTTGTGTAGAAAATCAAGCGCCTCCGTTAAGGAATTAGGGATTAAGAGTTCAAATTCGGGTAGACTTGTATATGAAATAGTTTCTGACAACTTTAGTCCTCCAAGATTTTCTTTTTTAAAGAACTTAAGAGTTCAGGACGTTGTTGTTGGATTTCTGTCCACACTCGTTGTGATGATAGAGGTAGATCGTTGATTTCTACGGCAATCGCGTTAGAGATGGCATTTCCTAGCGCGGCAGGCACCCCAAGCATTGTTAATTCACCAATTCCCCTTGCACCATAGGGTCCATCTTCCTGAGGATTTTCCAATAAATAAGATGAGAATTCCTTAGGAATATCACCAGAGCGTGCAATTACATAATCAACAAGGTTAGGATTAAGGAGAAGCCCCTTCTCATCATATTGGAGTTGTTCATTCACTGCAATAGACAATGCCATAACACTACCTCCAATAATTTGGCTTTCACATAGCTGTGGATTGATAGCTTTTCCGATATCAAAAGCAGAAACCAATCGTTTTAGAACGATTTCACCAGTCAAAGCATTTAATTCTATTTCAACCCCTTGAGCTCCAAATGTTTCAAAAATGGCTGGGTTTCCCGCTCCAGTTTCAGAGTCTAACATAGTCATTTTTGCAATGTACTTTCCCCTACCAATCACTGGTCCACCTATAGATTCACCTGAAGGAAACATATATCCCATAACAAGTTCTGTCAGGCTTAATCGCCTCCATGGCTCCCCCTTTGGAAAGATCAATTCATTCTTTATGGTTAAATCTTCTGAAGGAACACGTAAAACTTGACTTGCGATATCAAAAATTTGTACTTTTGCGTCTTTACATGCATCTTTTACAGCATTTCCATCCATAAACAGAGAGCGAGATCCTACTGTTTGCCATGTGTAAGCATCTCGATCAGTGTCTCGATCCCCTTTGATTTTCACTTTTTCAATCGGAAGGCCTAATTCTTCAGCGGCTATTTGAGCGAGAGATGTAATGGTACCTTGTCCCATCTCTGAAGTTCCTACTGAAACTAAAACACCCCCATCTTCATTGAACTTGACATAAGCAGAAGAAGCGCTGTTTGGAGGCTGGGCTGGTCCTTTCATGAAACCTGCAATTCCAATACCTCGAAAAAGCCACGGTTTTTCAGGAGGAGTATCTGGAAGATTTTTCTTCAAGTCAACCCATACTTTGTCTAAACATTGATCAATATTGCCAGCGTCCTCTCGAAGGCGATGTTGGTTTGCAGTAAAAGATTTCCCTGGTCTGAGGGTATTAATTTTCCGGAATTCTACTGGATCCATTTTTAATGCTTTAGCAATGGTATTACGTTGTCGTTCAATCATCCAATGTAATTCCATATGACCAAAACCGCGAAAAGCAGTAGCATACGGTTTGTTTGTGTAAATCGTGTAAGAATCGGACTTAATATTGTCAATATCATAGGGACCTATTGAAACATAACCAGCTGCACGTCCTACATTTACCGCATAATCTGCACACGCACCAGAGTCCCAAATGTATTCAATTTCTTCCGCGACAATCTTACCATTTGACTTTATTCCCGTTTTTATCTCTGCAACCATCCCCACTCGAATGGGAGCGCTACGAAAGTTCTCTTCACGAGTTAATCGAAGTTTCACTGGTTTATGACCAGCTTTACGTGAAAGTAAAACAACTAAGGGTTCAAAGTTTAGACCTGCTTTCCCACCGAAACCTCCTCCGAGATAAGGGGCAAGTACAGTGATGTTCGAAATTGGAACAGCAAATGTCACTCCTAGAAGATATCTTACAGTAAAAGGGGACTGGGCAGATGTCCATACTTTAATGGTTCCATTAGATCGATAATGACCAATAGAAACGATTGGTTCCAAGTATGCGTGAGCAATTTGGGGCATAGTATATGTATTCTCGATTATCAGATCTGACTGTGAAAATCCTTCTGAAATATCTCCTTTTCGTAATTTAAAATGATTTGCAATATTGGTGCCTGGAACAGGACTAAATGCGGGGGAATGTTCGTATTCTGCCATTTTTTCATGGACAAGAATATCATTTGATTTTTTAGCAACCAGAGGATTTATAATAGCTGGAAGTGGTTCATACTCGATCTTGATTACCTCCAGTGCTTGCTCTGCAATCTCCTCCGTTTGAGCTGCCACAGCAACTACTGGCTGACCTATCCAAACGACTTTTTCCACTGCTAAAATGTCACGATCCCCAGCGTATAAACCAATTTTAACAGGCCAATCTCTTCCAGTTGCTACTGCCTCAACTCCAGGCATTATTTCCGCTCTAGAAGTATCAATTGACACAATTTTGGCATGAGCGTGAGATGAAGTTAGAAATTTTCCTACCAAAAGATTCGGTATATTATCAATATCAAAAGCAAAAGTTGCCATGCCTGTTACTTTTTCAATTGCATCTTTTCGTGCAATTGGTTGTCCAACGTATTTAGTCATGAAATTAATCACCATTATTTCAGAGATTCCATATTTATAAATTCAACCACCGCCAACAACCTGAAGAAATCCTAATCGATCAACAGTCACACGATCTTCAGATCTAAGGATTGTTTCGAGGCCAGATCTAGATCTGTCAATAATATGACCGTTGATCAGAAGGATAGTTCCATGACTCAAGTCATTGTTCTTGAGAAGTAAAGTTTTTAGTGGAGGATCCTTTTGGATGAGTTTATGGATAACTTCACGGATAGTGGGGTCTTGTGAAAAT
The DNA here is from genome assembly GCA_016839625.1 of Candidatus Hodarchaeota archaeon. GTDB lineage: Archaea > Asgardarchaeota > Heimdallarchaeia > Hodarchaeales > Hodarchaeaceae > Hodarchaeum. Next base: position 5,612 of record JAEOTY010000312.1, on the reverse strand, counting down.
TCTAATTCGATATAAGAACCTAAATTTACCCCTAGATAACCGAATAACTGAATCTGTAGTTTTATCATATGCAATGAGATTATTTAGTACAGACATTGAAAAAGATTCTTCCACCTGATCGATCGGTTTAAATACCCAGAATATAAACAAATTTGTTGATGACACGACGTGAAGTTAAAAAAGAAATAATGAGATTTGTACGGCGAGAGGTGAAAGAGAAGACCGCTGATTGGGGAGAATTGCGTCGTGTAAAGCGTCATGTTATTCTCAAAAAAGGATTACCTAATGTTCCGAATTTGGTTCTGCAAAGTGATTCAGGTCTTTCTTATCTAGTAATAATTCAATGGAGGAAAGAGTTACGTCTTTATTTATTTGACTCCGACGGAAAAATACTTCACGGGCAATCTTTTTTTCCTCCTCTACAAGATGTAAGCAAGGATATTAGGTCTATGTCGAAGAAGATTGCACGTTATCCCAAGCTAGAAAAGGTACTCACTCTTGCAGAACAAAGTCAACAACTTGATAAACGATTTCATCAAGTATGGTTAAGATTAGCTCGATTATTTAGAATTTCAAAAAGAAATCGTCGAAAACGTCCCCTAATTAAGTGTATCCACCAGAAAGCAGATGGTATATTTGGAACTCGGGTTGAAAAAGATTTCATTCATGTTCCATATCAAAGTTCAGAACTAAGGGTAATTTTTACATACTACTCTCTTTTCTTCTTTGTACCACATCCATTCCGACAAAATGAAGACATTGCAGAAGCAATAGCGTTCAAAGTTCTCACTTCCATAAAGCAATTTGGGGATGAGTCGCCGGATGATTCTCGAAACTCATCAAATATATTCAGGCAGCTGGATCCGTGGAATAATTTAACGGCTTCTGAGATCATGTCTTTATTGAAAAAAATGGCTATATATAACGAAACTTGGCTCAGAGAATCGGATTTCCTTGCATTGGTAAATTGTCCAGTCAATCTTGTTAGAAATCCTTCACGTCAGAATCTCCCTAAAATATTTTGTGAAATGTTTTCCCTCAATCAAAATGAAGTTTTTCTTACCTTCGCAAATATTCTTGGCCTACCGTTTGGTTTTGAATGCCATATTCCATCAAATTTATCAGAAAAAGAGTCTTTCATAGCATTTTTTTGGTTAAAAAATTGGCAGTTCTCTAAATTCCTTTCATATTTTCAAGAAAAACGATTATCGCTTGCTAAAGGACATATACGAGCTATGGAGGAAGCTTTGAATTATCAATACACCACTGTGTTGAAAATAGAATTAATTCCAGAGACATCGGGAACTTTTGAGATGAAAAACAATTCAGACTTACCAGTTATTCTGACAAGACCAGTTCAAGTATTTCCAGATGGATCAGAAACAGAAGCCTCATTTCAAGAAGTTACAATACCAGCGCAATCAAAAATAACATTAGATTTGAATTCTTTTAAAATTCTGAAAGACTTTCCCATACGTTTTCAATATATATTAACCAAATCTCCTGATGATGTCACTCAGCCAATCTTCACAGGTACTCTAGTTATATGAATCTCATTATGGAAATTTAAAGTGAAGCCATCATTCTCTCCCATTCTTGCCTTAACATGATCTTTTTGACGTCTGTCAAATGATCTGTTGCTAACACACCGTGTAGATGATCTGTTTCGTGTTGAACTAATTCTGATAGATCGTCACTGAACTTCTTTTCAATCAGTTCGCCTTTGTCATTAAAATACTCAACATTTATTTGTTTATGGCGTAAAATTTCCACGAAAAAAGCAACATCAAAACTGAAACAGCTATCCCAAACCCAAAATTTATCATCACTTTTCCATGTAATTTTCGGATTTACCATCACGAACGGATTGTTTGGAAGACCATAGTAGATTACATTCTTCATGTGACCTATCTGTGGAGCAGCAAGTGCTCTACCAATTTTTTTTGTTTCCTGAAGAGATGTAAGAGAGTCGTTTAAGTCTTGTATTATTGTTTGAAGTTCTCCTCCAAATTCTGTGATATCCGAAGATTTTTCTCTCAGTTTTGGATTCCCAATCATCAATACGGATTTAATTGCCAAAAAAATCACCAAATAGTTTTTCTGATTTAGTTTCTTTTTGAATCGATTAACACTTTGAGTTTGTCCAGCTTTGCTTCTCTCATATAAAGGGGATTTTTGTTTGTTTTATACACCGGTAAATTCTCTTCAAATGTTGGTTTTGGACTAGTATAGAAAATCCCTAAGGGGATTTTTCCTGTCTTTGTTGCATGCTTAAATGCTTCGACTTTATTAGTAGGATTGTATGAATCCTTTAAGTAGTAAGTGTTTTCTTTGAACCATTTCCAAGTGTTTATTTTGTTAAATGATACACATGGTTGTAATATATCAACAAATGAATACCCTTTATGAGTAATTGCCGCTTTAATTATTTCTTTCGTTTTTTCTTGGTCTCCAACGAAAACTCTTGATACAAATGCCGCATCAAGAGTTATAGCTAAGGCAATTGGATTAAATGGTTCATTAGTTACCCCTTGAACTTGAACAGGAGTAATAAAACCGTATTGACTTGTCGGGGAGGCTTGTCCTTTTGTAAGACCATAAACCATATTGTCATGGGCAAGATGGATAATATTAGGATTTCGAAGGATATTGTGAAGAAAATGATTACCTCCTTCTCCAAAAGAACATCCGTCTCCAGTCTCGACAATTACTGTGAGTTCTTGATTCACAGCCTTGATTGCTAATGCAGCGGCGACTGCTCTTCCATGAAGACCATTAAATACGTTTGTTCGAAGATAATGAGGTGTCTTAGCGGCTTGACCTATTCCTGAGACCATAACTAATTCTTCTGGCTTAATATTTAACTCTGTTAGAGCGGTTTTTACTATACGAAGAATTCCAAAGTTTCCACATCCTGGACACCATGCAATATCAGTATTTTTAGGCATATCAAATGTTTCTGTTGTCATTTTCCAAACTCCTTTTCTAATTTTTCTCTAAATATGCTATAACTTCCTCCACAGAGAATGGCATCCCATTGTACTTGAGAAATTTCTCGTCAACGTCAAAATCAAGTTCTAATTTCAGTACCTTACTAAATTGTGATGTGGCGTTGTTTTCTATAATAATTGTTTTCTCTGCCTTTTTTAGCAACTCACATATTTCAGTATTCAATGGGTACACCTGCTTGAAATATAGGAATGCAAGATTATCATTTTTGATGGTTTCGATTGCTTCCTTAATAACTCCATATGTAGAGCCCCATCCGATCACGAGTTTCTTAAAATTCTTATTTCCTATTAATTCTGGTTCAATAATCTCTCCTTTAAGCAATTCGAGCTTTTTATAGAGTCGTTTTTCAACCATTCTTGGTCTGGTCTCGTGTACATCTTCAGTAATATGACCATCTTCATCATGCTCATCACTGTCAACATTCACCAGACCACTCCCATAACCAGGAATACCTCGTGGTGAGATTCCACTATCGGTGAGTCGATAACGTTTATAGTTCTGATCAGTTTTTACGAAGTACCGCACATTCTTTATCTTAGAAGTATCTAAATCTTGGATCGAATAGTGTGAATCAAGTAAAAATTGGTCTGTCAATATAAAAACTGGAATCTGATATTTATCTGCAAGATTGAATGCTTTTTGGGTTAAAATAAAAGCATCATCAGGTTTTCCAGGTGTTAAAATGACTCTAGCAAATTCTCCATGTCCAGCATTTAAAACATGTTGTAAATCTTCTTGACCTGTTCTTGTTGGTAGGCCTGTGGCGGGCCCAGGACGCTGACCTATGTGGAGAACCATCGGTGTTTCGTGCATAGCAGCTAGTGACACTCCCTCGGTCATTAATGCAAATCCTCCTCCAGATGTTGTAATCATTGCCCTTCCACCAGCATACCATGCAGCTACACCTTTGTTGATGGCAGCTATTTCGTCTTCAGCCTGATCAACTATTATATCGAATTCTTCAGCATGTTGTGATAAAAATACAAGCACACCTGTACTTGGCGACATTGGATATGAACTAATAAAATTACATCCACCTGCAATTGCTCCCATTGCCACAGCCTCTGCACCACTTAGAACAATGTCATTGAGCACGGAATTGTCTAATTGAAGTGGATTCTTGAACTTGCCAGAAGTAACAAGATCTTTTCCAATTGAATATCCTCTTTTAGAGGCTTCAATATTTTTTTGGACTACTTCCTTCCCTTTTGATGCAAACCGTTTTGTGAGATATGTCCTTAATATCTCTTCTTCAACGTCAAGAAACGCTAAAAATACTCCAACTGCAACAATGTTAGTATAAATAATACCGCCTACTTCTTTTGCAATGTCAGAGAATGGTATTTTAATCACTTTTTCTTGATTAAGACAAAATTTTTCATCAATATTCTTTTCTTCACCCAAAATGGTGGTTTCTGATGTTATTCTGCGTTTTAAATGGGGTAGGGCTGAAATACGAAGCGGAACCAAAAAATCAATGCGATTAACGAATGCAGGGTTCACTCTATTAGACGAAATACGTATTAGTGTTGAATTTGTACCTCCACGAATTCGAGACATGAATTCACTAGTACTATAACAGTGATAACCAGTCTGTTTGAGGATACCTGTGATTAATTCTTCTACTGTAGCAATACCTTGGCCAGCTGCACCACAAATTACAATGGATATATCATTCATTCTCCTTACCATCCGATAAGATCATTTCTAATTCAGTTTTTAATCCATTAGTTGCTATTATCTTTTTTTTTGTTTGTTCTTTAATCTTTTAATGCTGCATTTATCGAAACTATAAAAATATCAAACAATTTGACTAGAATTTTAACATAATAACCTCCAAACGTTATTATCTCTCTATTACTTCTAAGACTCTCTTTAATTCCCTAACATTTTTTAATGACACAGCTTTTTACATGTGCAATTTTTAATGCAATGGTGCTTTATAATGCCAATTAATTCGGTTAAAGGAAATTGCAGAGGTTTTAACTGACCATATATCAGTTGAAAAAGCTCATAAGAGTTTTGATCGATTACTTATTCTTGGTATCTTTGCTGGTGTTTATATTGGATTCGGGGGTGTCTTAATGACGACAGTAAAAGCAGCAGGTACGTGAGTAGGGAGAGCAACGATTACGTGAGGAGGAGGAACGACAGTTACGTGAGGAGGAGCCAGAACTTACTTTTCTCGAAGAGGAGGAGCGTCATTTGCGTATGTAAGCTGAGGTTCGTAAGATTGAGGAAGAAAAACGACGTCAACATGAGGAAGGGTAGCGACGTTAAAGAACCTGTCTTTTCCTTATTTTGAGATCTGAAAATTAATTTGTCTATTGTTAATGTTAACGTCTTTGTATTTATTTTCTCACTAATTTTGATCTTGAAGAACAGCTTGAGGGGAAGAAAGAAAAATATCACTCACGATTTCTTTCATTTTCTTTCTCTCTGGTAATGGTTCATCTGATTTGCTGGTACTTTTAATTAGTCTCCATAAAGTTCTTGAGTCTTTAATCTGTCCTATATAGTTGTCTAGTTTTTGGAGTGCGGAATATGATTGGCCTTTAAACACATAGCAACATAGTAATGGATCAATAGGTTTCATGAGT
>JAEOTY010000311.1 GCA_016839625.1 Candidatus Hodarchaeota archaeon | reverse complement strand
TTCGCTGTTCTTGATTTATAGAGGCTTTGTTGATAATAATTGCTGGTAATAGCTTAAAAAAATGAACAAGTTCAAGAGTCCTTTTCATGTCATGAATCGCCGTCGTTGTAGGTTCAACTACAATGATGACTAATTTTGCGTTTGTTAAAGCGGCTATTACAGGACAACCAATCCCTGGACTACCATCAACTATGACTAGGCTCTTGTTGAGTTGATTAGCTTTGATGTGACTCTTTTGAATAACTTCAGCAACCAACTTTCCTGAATTTTCAGCCCCAATATCTAAACGGGCATGTACCATTGGTCCAAATCGTGTTTCAGCTTCATAAACAATGCCAGAGGGTTGCAATTCCATGGTTATGGCTTTCACGGGACAAGCCCAAGCACAAGCCCCGCATCCTTCACATTTAATAATATTAATATCAAAATCATTTGTCACTGCGTCAAAACGGCATACTTCAAGACAAGCTCCACAATTAGTACATTTTTCAGAGTCTTTAATAGCTATTTTTCCACTTATAAACCGGTCTGATGAAATATTAGATGGATTTAGAAGTAGGTGAAGATTTGGTGCATCTACATCGCAATCTGCAGCTAAAGAAGAGGGAGCTGACAATTGGACGAGTACTGCAGTTATTGTTGTTTTACCAGTTCCTCCTTTGCCTGATAGGACTGTTATCTGCTTTTTTGTAGTATATGTCATTTCATTGCCTCCTCGATCCGATCCCAGAGTTTTGAAAACATATGATCAAATTTGGTTGTTGTTCCGATAAGAGGAAGGCCATTTGAATAAAGATGAAGAATTTCCTTGTCGTGAGGAATTTCTAATAATAACTCATAGGCCTCTTTGAAAACTAAATCATTAATTCGATTATCACCCACATCGGATCGATTGTTCACAATTCCAAAGGGGATTTTGAGCTGTTTCGCAAGATCAATTGCGATAAGAAGGTCGTGTTCACCCGCAGGAGTTGGCTCTGTAACTAATACAACAAAATCAGTTTCAGAAAGCGCTTCAATAACAGGACAAGCAGAACCAGGAGGTAAATCCAAGATTACTACATCATGATTCTCTTTGCGTGCTATCTTTTTCAGTTCACGAATAATAGGAGTGGCCAAGGCATCTCCTACTCTCAACCTCCCTTCATAAAACAGCAGATTACTTGTTGTATCTTCTGATTTTTCAATAACTCCCAGCTGATGGGGTTTCTCTTCAATAGCTTTCTCAGGACAAGCTATTGAGCATAATCCGCAACCATGACACAATTCTGCGAAAACCATGACTTGGTCTGGCAAAACTGCTAACGCATTAAATTCACATAATTCGGCGCAAAGGCCACAATGGGTACAGATCGATTCATTGATAATAGGTCTTAGAATATTAACATCCTGATGATGGACTAAAGGAGAATGAAGAAAATGATTGTCATTCGGTTCTTCTACATCGAGGTCAAATAACGCGACCTTACGTGATTTAGCAAGATGCAGGGCTAAATTTACAGCAATCGTTGTTTTTCCTGTTCCACCTTTACCAGAAGCCACGCTAATTATCGTTTAATGTGCCTCCTAATGATGATGGTCTTGATGATCACCATGGCCCTCACCCCGATATTTATGTTCTTGACAGATATCTTTATCCGTTGCCATTCGTAGTTTGTTTTGATTAAACTGTTCGATTGCATCTTTAACCTTTCCTTGAGCCCCTACATAAACTTCGATCCCGTATTGTTCAAACAATTGAATTGCTCTTCTGCCTACTCCCCCACAAAGCATAATATCAACATTCTGCTCTTGCAAAAGTTCCGCTGGGAGTTTTTTACCACCCATGTGGGATGACTTATTCGGAACTATTTCGACTTCATTTGTTTTTTTGTCATAAATCGTATAGGAGGGAACTCGTCCGAAGTGATAACCTACCTGATCATCAAGCCCACCTTTCGTTTCGGAAGGGATACATAATCGCATTTCAGCTTATCTCCTATTACCTTGTCTCTGACCACGACCCATTCCGCCTCCTCCACGACCCATTCCGCCTCCTCCACGACCCATACCACGTCCCATTCCACGTCCTGCAGCCATTGTCGTCTCATCTAATTTTCCAGCGAGAAATGCTTCAATATTTTGCTGTAGAGTTCCGTTAATCCCCGTATATATTTTCACACCAGCTCCCTGTAAAACATTCCAAGCATTTGGGCCTAATCGGGGTGCTATAACAACATCTACTTGTTGGTCAATTAATGATTGAGCTGCTTGAATTCCTGCTCCACCAGCAGCATTCTGAGCATTATTCGGAAATGCTGTTATCACTTTTCGGGTTTCGGATTCAATTACTACAAAGTGGGAACATCGTCCGAAAACGCTTGCAAATGATTGATCTAAGTTATTTCCAGTTGAAGGTATTCCAATTCTCATCTAAATCACTTTTATAGATTATTTTTCCTTAATTGAATTAATTTGTTGGCTTGGGAGTGACTATGAGGGTGAAATTCAGTTGATCCACACTTCTCACATTGACTAATTGAACTTAGATCCTCAGGAAATAACCAAGTATGCCCGCATTCGTCACAATGAAAAAAATCTGTTGGATTTGCGATTCGAATTGCAAATCCTAGCACTAAAGCCTCGGCAATCTTCTGATGGGCTTGTTCTAGGTGTCTTGAAATGGTAGATTGAGAGATCTTCATTTTTTCACCAGCTTCTTGTTGTGATAACCCCTCAAGATCAGTTAATCGAATAGCTTCCAGTTCTTCAAGAGTCACGACTACTTCACCCGTAATCTCCGATAATGGAATACCACGTGGTTTGAAATAGGTATGCACAGGATCACATCGAATTGTTCTCGGATTTCTGCCTCGTGGTATGATTATCTACTCCAAATTAGATAAATAATATCTAAATGTAGATTATGAATAAATATTCATAAATATTTTGCATAATTATTCATTCCAAATTAACATTGATAACAATTTTAGTTGAGTGTTTTGTATTGATTGAATAGCGACGAGTTGATTATTATTCGCACTTTCTCCTTGCAACATTAGCAGCAATGAGAATTGGATCCCAAACTGGAGCAAAAGGGGGTGCATAGGAGAGATCTAATTTTTGAATGTCGTCAATTCTCATTTTAGCTCTAAGTGCGGTTGCCAACACGTCAATTTTCTTTGCACCCAATGGGGATGGTGCTGTAATTTCAGCACCAAGAAGAAGGTGGCTTTTGGAATCAAATATGAGTAAAATAGCCATTTTTTTGACACCAGGGTAGTAATGAGCAGTTTCGTAGTGCTCAATATGTGTCGTTTGGACTTTGAAACCAATTTCTTTAGCTTGTTCTTCAGTTATTCCTGTTCTTCCGCAGTATAAGTCAAACACTTTAAAGATCGCTGTTCCTACAACACCTGGAAATGGGTCAACCTTATTTTGTGCAATATGCAATCCTGCGATTCGGCCTTGTTTGTTAGCAGCAGGAGCTAAAGGCAAATAGACATTTTTCTTTAAGATTTGATGATACGAAGCAACACAATCACCTGCTGCATATACATTTTCGATATTTGTCCGCAAATATTCATCTGTAATGATTGCTCCGTTGGGCAGCATATCTAAGCCCGTTTCTTTAAAGATATCTGTCGCAGGTTCCACTCCTATGGTGACTTGTATAATATCAGTTTCTAAAAATTGACCATTTTCGAGAATGACTTTCAATCGCTTATCTGATAGATGTTCAATCGTTTTAACGCGCTTCTGGAGAATTACCTTTATGCCATGTTTTTCCAGTTCTTCTTTAATATATTCTTGGCTTTGTGAAGTGAATACTAAACGAGGCCCAATTATGGTCACATCTTTAACTCCTTGTGCTTCATAAGCTTCAAGCATTTCCAATCCAATATAACCTGCACCGATAATTACAACTGAATTTACCTCATTTTCTCTCAGAAATATTTTTAGTCTCTTTGCATGACCCAATG
>JAEOTY010000310.1 GCA_016839625.1 Candidatus Hodarchaeota archaeon | reverse complement strand
ATTTATTCTACGATATAAATGAGTACGATAGTCCCTTAACTTGGGAGAACTTGTCTCAAAACGATATTTTAGTCCTTACAGATCTTGAGTACCCATTAAGTAGTCAGGAAATAAGCACTATCTCCAAATTCCACGACCACAACGGTTCAATTCTTTTACTTACTTCTGCCTTTCCATATTTCAATCCAGACCCCTATAATAAACTTACAGAAGCCCTTGAAATACCTGTGAATTTTTCTGATCGAATAAACCTTGTAAATTTCTCTGATGATGGTAGAACTCGTTCTATAATTCCTTTTTCTTCACAAGGAGTGAAAATTAGCTGGGACTCTGAGAATCCATTGTTTGAAGGCGTAAAAAACCTTCCACTGGTTTTAACCACAGGATTCAAAGGTAATCAAAGTGATCCTGCTCTTAAACATTTGGCTCATGTTACGGTTCCGCCATATTTAGCAGCAGCAGCTTATGAACCGTCAGATAAGGGAAAAATTTTGATTTTAGGAAGCGAAAATTGGTTTTATTCGTCTTTTATGGGAACTAATGAAGGAAAAAATTTTTCAAAAAATGTATTTGACTGGTTAAAAACTGAAACTGGTTTAACGGTTAATTCTAGAATATCACAAAGAGATCATGAGCTGGAGATTTCTGCCTACTCTTCTATGATGTCCCCACTTTTAGTTGATATCAATTTTTCAAATGGGAGTTCATCTTTAGGGAATGAATTATTCTATAATGATTCACTACAACATCATCATTCAGTTATTTCGTTAGCAGCTAATCAAAATCAAACGATTTCAATCACTATTAAGAATACAACAAGTATTTTGAAAGAATATGAGCTAATCGACATCTCAAATGAAATTCTGCCTCTTGTGGAAAACATAACAATTGAGTTTTACTCAAGTCCCGATGTTCTTTTTCCATCTTGGGCTGAATCAGACTTCAACGAATCAGTTACTGACCAAGGATTCAATGTTTCTATAACACATACAGCCTCAAGTAAAGTTCGGAGTATTCTTTTAATTTCTAATCAATTCGAGGACTCTTTCGATGTAATAATTCCCCCAATTGATGTATTGAAGGAAATTGTTATAGAAACTGAACTAGAAAATGATTCCTTAACCCAACAAACATTTTCTTGGGTTTTACCGGACAGCCTTTTTACAGGATATTATTCTTATGAAATTCAAGTTTGGTTTGATTTAGAAGGCAATTCGACGATTCTTCTGAAGACTAAGCGAGGATTGTTTTATATACCTGATCCAGAACCAAGTTTTAACACACAAAGCACAGTTGGAGGGATGTCCCTGGAATATTATCGTAATATTGAGTCATCTGAAGATATTCCGTTTTGGAAACCAGGAGAAGAAATTGAGCTACGAATAATAGGACAAGATAATAATAGCGATAAATTTAGAGTCCATGTTCAGTTACTTCATTATTATTTATGGCTTGCTGACAGGACTATCTTGGATTACTACGAAATCCCAGCATCTACTAATGGTAGTGAACACATTGGCTCATTTATTGTTCCAAGCAGTTCAATCCCTCTTCCAGATGAAGAGGAACTTGAAGTAGAAATTTATAACCAACCTTTTGTGCTTCTAATCTTTATACGCGATATGCAAGGCAACTACGACCTCGAAGCGATTCTTTTTTCTATTGAATACTCTCTATTTTTAGGTATAGACCCATCTCTCATCGTACTATTTGGTGTGCTTGTGGTTGCATTCTTTGTTGGAGCTGTAGTCATCCTACGAAAGAGAGCTCGTTCACGGGCACTTCCATACTCACTAACAGGCACTTATTCTTATGAATATCCTCCTCCAACGTCTACTGAAAGGTTCGCTGTTGGAATGAGATTCTGTCACAATTGTGGGGAAAAGGTTGTCCCCCAAGCAAAATTTTGCAACTCTTGCGGGACGGAGTTATCGAAAAAGTGAAGATCTATCCACGTCTAAAGGTCATTTTTCCTTTTGACAATGATGATCATTATATAAATCAATGTACTAATGACCGCAACTATCTCAAAACCAGGGCTCGATGTTGTAGTTGATGATAGATCATTTACTAAACTTGTGACTGTACTACTACTGCTGCTGGTGCTGCTACTACTTGTTATTGTTGTTTGGTTTAATGGTTCAAATGTAGAAATTGACTCTAGTACATTTCCATTGAAGTCGAACAGAGCGAGATTTTCCCAAGAAGATCCGAAATTGGTAGTTGAAATCCGCTCTGGTGCCCAATAAAAAAACCCAATACCCTTGGATGATGGTACTTCACTAATTATCGTCTTAAGATCGAGTAAATATTGTTTTTGTCCTTGAACTGTTGCTGGGTACCCTTCGAGAAGTTGTCCTTCTAAACCAACAATATTATTTGTCGTGTCAGACCAATTAAGAGTCCATGGATAAGCTGTTTCAACAACGCATATTTCCTTATTGTATCGTAAAGCTAGATCTTCAAGATTCTGTTTCAAATCCTCAAGACTACCGTGCCACCATGGATAGAAGGATTGGCCAATCACATCAAAAGAGACATTTTTTTCTAAAATATTATCGAAGAACCATCTACTACCAATATTATATCCTCCTCGATCAATATGTAGCATGATTTTGACAGTTTCTCCTTCTAGACCATCTCGAACTCCAGTGATTCCAGCCCTAATAAGATCTGCAAATTGATTCCATTGAGCATCATTGTTAAAATCACCACACACTCTACCAGTGTTCCATAAGAATCCACAAGTAATTTCATTACCAATTTGAACCATATCTGGCGTTGTTCCCTGATTCTTCAACTCTGTTATAACTTCATTGGTATAATTATAAACTGCTTGCTTTAATTCAAGAAAAGATAAAGTACTCCAGCGTAAAGGTTTATTTTGTCGGCTAGGATCAGCCCAACTGTCCGAATAGTGAAAATCTAACAAAAACTGGAACCCCTCGTTTTTCAATCTCTTAGCTAGGTCTAAAGTTTGATTTTTTGAACAATAACCGTCAATAGGATCATTCCAAATTCTCAATCGAATTGAGTTTACACCGTGGCTTTTAAGAATCAGTATAAGATCCTCTTCACTTCCATTATCATAGAATTTTCCATCATTATCTTCAATTTGCGGTAAAAACGAGATATCGGCTCCTTTAATTGATAACTCTGGAATAACATGCAATTCATTCGTTTCCAGAGAAGGCGCTTGAACAGTCACCAGGGGGTTATCTAAGGAGGAAATTAAGAGAAATGTTAGTAAAACAGAAAGAAATATTAATTTTTCCAGTGATTTAGGCTGCATTTGAAAACTCTCTAAGACGCAGTACTTATCTTTTTTTCGTTATTTGTGAGATATATCTAAACAACTCTCTCAAAAGGGGTTATCTCGGATATTGAAAAAAGTTCTCATCAATGAATAATTTTCAACCAACATATTTGGTACGGTTTCAGTGTCATTTCGAGTATTCTGGTTGGCTGAGTGAGCTTGTAATCAACATTGGTGATAATATCTTTGAATCTAACACTTGGATCAAGGTCTAGTTCGGATGTATCCAGCTGAATAGTCTGAGTTTCGTTGGAAACGTTAATCATAGAGAATATTTTTTCCAGACTATTAGTAGATGATAACAGACCTGATGCTACTGCTTCATTAAGAGGATAAGCTAATAGCTGTCCCCCCAGATCAAAAGCATTCTCTGTTCTCCGAATATCGATTAAGGTCATTATTCTCGAGAAAACTTTGTTCATTTGAGAATCTTTATTCTTTAATTCTGCAAATAAAATATCTTCCTCGAGGATTTGCCTATTAATGGTACGATTTTCATCTAAGTCACCTTCATAATTGGGAACACCTAACAAACCATTAATATAAATTGATGGGACACCTTTAAGCATCAACCCAAGAGCAAGAACAGCTAAATATCGGTCAATTTGCACAGATACTGGTTCATTGGATCTGGTATCATTAATAAAATTCCAGGGTGTTGAACAAAGTTCATAGATGATTTTTTGCCCACCAGGTAATTTTGCATAGTTAGGTAGTGCTCCGTGTTTTTTTACTAGAATATCCTGTAATTTTCTCTTCTCAGTTTCAGGAAGCCAGCTACCAATGGGTTTCATTCCCATCCCGTCGTGTGTCCCTAAAACACTAATAAATAATTTTCCTTCTGCATCTACTAGTGAAGGAAGCCAATTCATGTAATATTTGGCAGAACCAGTAAGAATTGCATGGACTGCAAGGGGAAAATGTGTGAAAAGATATATCATATCCGCTTCTTCTTGCTCCTTGGTGCCAAGATACTGTAATGTCTTCTCTTGAGGTTCATTTACCTCTGCAATCAAAACAATCGAGTAATAATCAAGAATTTGGAAAATATCAGAAAAAATTTGAATGATAGCATGAGCTTCTGGTAGATGAAGACAAGAAGTACCAATCTTTTTCCAAAGATAACCGATTGCATCAAGTCGAAGCCAACGGGCTCCTTTAGAAATATAAAACAACATTATCTTGAAGAACTCTAAGAAGACCTTGGGATTAATATAATTAAAGTCAACTTGTCTAGTAGCAACAGTTCTATCGGGATTATCTGGTCGGCTAAAAGTTGTCCAAACCCATCCTGATTTCACGATGGATACATCTTCATTCAATGATTTGTCGAATGTTACCCTTCTCTTTTCATTCCCATCAGCAAGAATAAAGAATTGAGTTAAAACTGGTGAGGGTCGTGCTCGAGTGACTTTAAGTAATTCTTCTTGAGAAGGTTTGGATTCGTCTGTATATGATATTACAAACTCCTCGAATTCTGGATCACCTGTCAATGCCTTTTGAACAATAGGATTATCAATAGACCCATGATTAAGCACACAATCAACCATGAGATTATCAAAAACTTCATTTAGAGCAGTAAAATCTTCCCAACTGCCATTCCTAGGATCGACCTCATAATAATCCAAAACAGAAAAACCTCGATCAGTGTCCCAAGGATAAAAGGGTAGAACATGAGCACCATTGATTTCTCCTCTGATGAAAGAATCTGAGAAGCGATGAAGTGCCTGTAAGGGTGTTCCTTGTTTCCCTTTGATAGAATCTGCATATGTGTTGAGAATTATGTCCCAATGTCCAAATTTCTTTTCGTCTTTCTCAATAGGGTTTTGTTGAAGGAGATTTTCGTTGAAATCGTTTATTAATCTTTTTACTTCAGTAAAAACTGCGTCAGCTTGATCTCCATATAGAAATCTCAATTTTTTAATGATTCTATTCTCTATTTCTCCATGGACATCAAGCAAAATTCATTCATCCGTTAATTAATAGAAATTTGAGTGGTTTAAGATGCTACTCATCATTTTCTCTTTTGAGTACAAATAGTCTTGAACCTCTTTTTTGCTTTTTCTTACCAAAGTTAAAAACAATTGGATTAATTTCACTTTATTTGAGAAAGATATGCACCTAGGATTTATAGAAGATACGAAGCTTCATGGAGGCACTCAATTATGGGTTTATGAGGCTATCCTGTTCTATCTAAAACAAGGGATTGAAATCACACTATTAACTCCTGAGAATGGATGGTTAGCAAACGAATGTAAAAACTATTCCATCAATTTGGTAACCTACGACTACAAAAAAATTACCATAAAAGATATTCAGGGCTTGGAAATCTGGATAAAAGCATTAAGAAAATGTGATGTTGCCATATGTACTGTTCACCCTCCAAGAGAGAAATTCCATTGTTCTACATTTGCAGCTAAGTGTATTAAGAAAGCAAACCTGAAAACAATTTTAATAACGAAAACGGGAACGGTTGTACCAACCTATCGAAGAGAATTCTATCTCCCAGACCAATCTATTAAATCGTCAATCATCACCATAACTGAATTTACCAGAAGCTATCTAATACAAAACTACAATATTCCCGCAGATATGGTCAAAACGATATATCAGGGGATTAATATCGATGTATTTTCTTCTAATGAAGAAAGAAATTCGATTATCAAGACCATTTTTCCTCTAAGCGATTCATCTCCTATTTTGGGTTGCATTGGATCTCTTGAACATCGTAAAGGGCACCTAATTTTGTTGAAAGCAATTTCGAAGTTAATCAGAAAAGATCTACCAAAAATCCATCTTTTAATAGTGGGAGATGGCCCTGATGAACGTTTTCTGAGGGAAACGATTTTAGATCTAAAACTTAAAAGTAAAATCACTTTTATTCCCTTTACCAGAGAACCAGAAAAGATATATGAGCGAATTGATTTCCTAGTGCTTCCTAGCTTATATAAAGAGGGATTACCAAATGTTATTCTGGAATCTTTAGCTACGAATAAACCAATCATTGCATCAGATTTAGGTGGAATATCAGAAGTTGTAAAAGACGGGAATAACGGGTATTTAGTTGAACCAGGCAATGTTGATCTCCTTGCGGAGGCAATCAATAATATGTGGTCTGATCAGAAGAATTACCGAAGACTTCGTGGCAATTCTCGTCAAACTATAGTAAAAAACTTTAATCGCACGACTCAATTCAAAAAATTTCTGAATTACTTTCGAAATTTATCCATGAATAATGAAGGAAAATCTGGTAGCACGATAGAAAAAGACAATCTGAAGCAATAGAAAGAATACAAAAATAATCACATAGCCAATATTAGCCAAATCAAAGTCAAATAAAGCGTTTTCGAAAAATAACATCCAGATAGAATCTAGTATCAACAAGAGGATGTTTATCAAACCAACACATAGGTGTAAAACCATTCTTCGATTGTTGATAATCTCACGGAAACTTTTTTCATTACTGAATGACCAAAATAATGAAATCCAGATAATAATAGATGAATAATAGCAGATCCAAAGAAAGCTTATGATAACTTGAAATATCAACAATGATTCATCTTCGACTATATGTAAAGGGGGAATTAAGTTTAAGATCATAAGAATGCTTACAATTATTATCCCAATGTAAATCATTTTATTTAAGTGAGAAATTGGATACTTATCTGGATCAAGCAAGAAAGGATCACTTTTTTTTAGACCATAAAAGCCAATGGTTAAACTTAAGAACCCTCCGAACAAACACCACAGCATAACAATCTCTAAAATTGAATAAAGTGACGGAATAAGGATTATAAACCTTAAATAGAGAAGGATAAGTCGATATATTTCCGTCACGAGAATTAAACTACTACCAAAATAAGTGATTAACCGAATCCAAGCAATTCTTTCTATCATAAAATATGACGCCTAGTAGGAAAATATTATTGGGGGAGTTTTATCGTTAGATTATTTTCTGTTTTTCCATCGAAGATATGTATTCTATCAATATCTAATATAAGATCTACAGTGTCACCGACTCTAGCCTTCGTACCGGTATTTACTCTGGCATTAAATAGAGTTTCGCTCGCTTGAAGATTAAGAAAGATATCTGACCCATAATTTTCACGAACTAAAACCTCTGCTTGTATCGTTGCCTCTTCATGTTGCTTTAATGCAAAATCTTTGTCTTCTATATCCTCTGGACGAATACCTAGAATTAAATCATCCATTGATGATGCCTGGTCCTTGACAGACTTTGCCATCGTTTCAGGAATCCCAAGGTTGAACGCCTCTGTAATGAACGAGGGACCGTCTTTCAAATCAAGATGCCCGGGAATGAAGTTCATAGGGGGAGATCCAATGAATCCAGCTACAAATTTATTGACTGGATTGTCATAAACCTCTTCTGGTGCACCTATCTGTTGAAAAACACCATCATACATAACAGCAATTCGATCTCCTAATGTCATTGCTTCTGCTTGGTCATGTGTAACGTAAATTGTCGTGACACCAAGGTCGATTTGTAAACGCTTTAGTTCAGTCCTCATGTGAGTCCGGAGTTTTGCATCTAAGTTCGATAACGGTTCATCCATGAGGAATACTTGTGGTTCACGGACTATTGCTCTCCCCATCGCTACGCGCTGCATTTGACCACCACTAAGCTCGGTCGGCTTTCTTTTATGCAGATTCTCTATTTGGAGTATTCTGGTGGCTTCCATTACTTTTTCTCTGACTTCTTTCTTTGAATATTTTCTAAGCTTGGAGTCTGGGATGTTTTTATCAACAGGGATTTTTCGCGCTCTTATACCAAAAGCAATATTGTCAAAAACGTCCATATGTGGATAAAGGGCGTAGTTTTGAAAAACCATTGCAATATCACGATCTTTGGGTGGGATGGTATTAACCACTCTTTCACCAATCCAAACCTTTCCACTTGTTACTTCTTCAAGTCCAGCAACACATCTCATCGCCGTAGACTTTCCACATCCCGAGGGACCGACAAAGACAACTAATTCCTTGTCCCCAATATCAATATTGATGTTATCGAGTACTATATTATCTCCAAATTTCTTTACTACATTTTTCATAATAACACGTGCCATATAAAACCTCCTCTATCCTTTCAATCCTTCAACAGTGACTCCTCGCTTTATGTAATCCTGTGCAAGGAATAAAATAATAAATATAGGTATTACTATTATAGTTGCTAAGGCTAGAACAACACCAATCTGCTCTTGTAATTCAGCATTGATTCTATATATCCCAAGTGGTAAAGTTCGTACATCAGGAGCATACGCACTTTGATCTAAAAGCAATAAGGGCCACAAGAAAGCATTCCAATTCCCAATAAAATTTATTATTGTCATAACTGAAATCACTGGAATAGAAAGTGGTAAAACAATTTTCCAAAAAATTTGAAATTCTGAATAACCATCTACCCGTGCTGCGTCTAAATAATCATCTGGGATTGAACGCATAAATTCTGTACATAAGAAAACACTAAATGGTTGGATTAAGAATGGAAAAATGACACCGAGTAAGGAACCAACGAAACCTAGACGGTTCAATTCCAAGTATAAGGGTATTACCTGAACATACGAAGGTACGAACATAATTCCGATGGTAATTGCGATTAAAGCTTTTCGGCCAATGAAATCCCTTTTAGCTAAACAATATCCAGCCATTGCAGAAAAAAGAACAAGGAAAGCGGTTACTGAAACTGCAGTAACAAGTGAATTAAATAACCAAGTTATCACTCGATACTCTAGGGTTTCATAACCAGGTGGTATTAGTCCGAAAAGTTGAGCATAATTCGCAATGGTTAATGGATCAGGAACAAGACCTTGGGTCTCAAATGGCCCAATGTTTTGTGTGTTTGTTTGTACGCTGTTTTTTATCATCCAAACAAAAGGAGTAATCATGATAATTGACACAAAAACTGCGGTAAAATTAATGATAATGATTCTTAATATAATCCTGATGCTTCTCCCCTTCCGATAAATCTGAATATAGCTCCAAGCAATCAATGCCACTGTAACTGCAATAAAGAGGATTGTTGCTGCAATTATTAGAATGGGTTCCCAAGCATCAGTATTAACCTCATATTGACTTCCAAAACTAGTAAGGAAAATTTCCGGGTTGAAAATAAAAAAAGTGATAGCAGAAATAACAACTAGAGGAATTATGATACCCACAAGAGAATAATGCCTTGATAACGTTGTTCGCCAATTTTCCTCTCTGTAGATTTGTCTACGTGCTAATATCATAAATAAAGCCAAACAAATTGAAAAAATTAGGAAAAAGACTGCTGTTTGAAAGAAAGAAGGTTGAAGGCTACCAAAAATACTAGGCTGCCTTGGATTAGTTGGAATGATATCATTCGCAATTTCGCGGATAGTTGTTATTAACAGGTCAAAAGACACTGTGATAGCATTGATTACTATTTCAAGAAATTGGAAAGGATCAAAAAATATCAATCCAATGATCCAAGGGAAGTTTAAGAGAATGAATGCGAGGTCACGACTTGAACCCTGGAGTATTAATGAATCAAAACATGGGAGGAAAAACACTATCAAGATTATTAAACCAAGAATCGATTTAGGGGTCAAATGATCTTTAGAAATTTTGCGCGCGACACTCTGAATAGTTTGAAGACTTTCTTTTTGGGTATACCAAGTCACGAAAATCCACACCACCACAAATAAAATTACACCAATAATTATCAGAATTAGAATCAAATTTGGGTCGAATCCAAGAAACGATGACAAAGTGAAATCCGAGTCACTAAGGAAACCCAAGATAGTGACACAGAGCAAGCTTATGCAGAGTAAGAAAAGGATAGCCTTTTTCCAAGCGATTGAAAAGAGTAAATGTTGCCTTTGGTCAGATTTTCTCCAATCATCCAATTCTAAGAAGAAATAATAACCGAGGAGGAGAAGTGTAATTATTGCAGGGAGCCACGTTAAGTCTCGAATGAAGGGAAATAACAATACAATAATCAAGAGATTTCTAGGGGTGATAAAGCGCAGAAAGACATCCTTGAAAGATTTATCCTCTGGGATCTGACGTTTTAGAGTAAAGAAGAGTTGGATGCATATAAGAACAAAAATCAGAGGTGTTGCAACAAATATACCCGTTAATATATATCCTGTACTGCTAATTATCGAAAAATTGAAAGTGAATATGTGTTGATAAAAGGTAATTATGTCAGCAATGAAAGCGTATACTCGGTCAATCGCTTGTGCAATAAGCGAAAATGTATAACCAAGGAGATCGGTACCAGTTGTCAAGTCATTTGCGAACATAAAGAAAGCATCGACCCATTTATTCACGGAAGCTTCAAGGATAGTTGATATGGTTCTCATACTAGTTTGAGGAATCAATGATAACCATGCATTAACCGATTCCAATACAAGAGATAGTAATACGGTCAAAAGTAATGCTACAATAAGAATGAATTTTTGGTGAACAATACTGAAATTGTAGATCTGAACCAATTTCTCCTTAGAAAGACTTCCCTGAGATTCTAGTTGCGTCTCTGTCATGCAATAACACTCCTTTGATCGATGATGTGTTCCTCATGGGATTCTACTTGACTAAATCCTTTCAAATGATTGAAGACATTCCAAAATGTTAAAATACCTAGGATAGGAGTCACAAATGTTTTTATGATGAATCCTGATTCTAGTAGTAAAAGAGGGATGTTGAAGAATCCAATTTCTACTCCAATAAGCAAAGGCAATACCATCAAGCAGGTACCAAGGATGTTACTACCTCCAAAAAGCAGTAAAACTTTCGAGGTATCTTTTAAGATTCTATATGCGAAGATAATACCTACAGACAATAATATTCCATTTAAAGCAAATATGTAAATAACAGGAATCCCCACGCCTTCTAGAAGAGGAACTGATTGGTTCATTAAACCCGATAGATTTAACATCAACAGTGTCATATCAGGAGATAATAACCAAATTTGAGGTATAAATGTGAATATCTGAGAAAGGAACCGCCAAATGAAAGTAAGTAATGCCCATCCTAAAAGACAGGAACCAGATATTCTGACTGCTGATCGGTCTTCATGCCTATATATTATCATTCCAAGGCCAAAAATGAAAAAACCAACAATGTCTGTAATCATTACTGACCCTCCAAGAATAATCGAGAAGAGTTCATTGTTTGTAAAAGGCACTAGTGGTATAAGAATAAGCCAACCAAAGTTTGCCAAAATAAGAATTAACGCTCCAAATGACATTAGCGTAAAAGGATCATCTCGATTTTTTATGATTGGTACATATTTATAAGCAAAAGACATGAGAAGTCCGATAATAATTAATATAAGCCCAATGATAAAGGAGGGGAACGTTCCGATGGGAGTTACTCCAAAATCTCCCTGCTTAAATGTGGAATATCCATTCAAAAGAAAAAATACAGAGATAAATAGGATGAAAAAACCTGTATTACGTAATCCCATTAAATCAGACTCTACATCCCTTTCTTTAATAACAATGAAAACAACATAATAGGTAAGACAAGCAAATGCAATCAATAAAAAGAAAAAATCATACGTCAGCCAAGTTAACCCCCCACTGAACCCTAAACTTTTAGGGTCTGTGGCTGCACGATTTGATGGGATAGAAAACATAACACTTAGCATACAAGAAATAGAAAACAGTTTAAATATTCCCCTAGCGTCTGTTCGTTCTACTAAGCTAATAAACGCACTCATAGCAAAAATAAAATATCCTACAGTTGAAGCAAATGTCATAATTCTTGGATCAGCATAATTGTAAATCAAATAGATTGCTAAAGTGTTATCTGCTCCTGCAACATTCAAACCATATAATTCCTGAAAAACTAACCAGCCATTAATGATTTCAAGGATAATAACCACACCTAACGGGCCTTTAAGCATGGGTAGGGTGATATTTTTGAACTTACTCCAACCTCCGTGTCCATCTATCTCAGCAGCCTCGTACAGGGAGTCTGGTATGGATTTTAATCCTGCTAAGAGTATTAGCACATCAAATCCCACTCGCCTCCAAATACCCATTAGTGCAATACTCTCCATCAAATAATCAGACAGCCAATTGATGTCACCAGGGACTTTATTAGCAGGAATGATTCCCAAGGTGATGAGATTTAGTCCTGAATAAATGAATTCTACAGGGGGAGTTAATATTTGAAAGATCAAAGTCAGAAGACCACTATCAGGATCAAATACTACCCGAAGCCAAATCACAGCAATGACCAGAATTGATGTCACTACTGGCATATAAAATACTGTAGTGTAGGCATCTTCTCCTTTTAAAAACTTATTGTTTAAAAGAACAGCCAATAATAGTGAAACAATGACAGTACCAGGGACGAAAATTATAACAAAGAAGATATTGTTGTTCAATGCTTTTTGAAATGCACCAGCTCTTGTAGTATGTGAAAATAGCTCAAAAAAGTTTTCAAGGCCTATGAAAACAGGATTTTGATTCTGGAGGCCACCCATAACAGCATGAATCGTCCAAAGCAATGGATCTTGTGAGTAATCTACAGGAAGGAAGGCTCTCGATAGATCGTCCGATGGATAACTAAAGAGAGTTATGTATAAACCACGAAGAATTGGAATAATATAGGTAAAAATTAGGAAGATAACAAAGGGAATGATCAGAAGGTAAGGCAGTTTATTCTTCCTTAACTCTGATGTTACTCGTTCTCTTACGCTTTTTTCGCTTTCTCTGGACCTTGTACCAATATATGCAATAAAAGCAAGAATCCCTAATGGGAAAGTTAAAATCCCCCCGATTAACCATAACACACGGCCTTTATTAATTTGATCTTTAGTCCCAATTATTGAACCGAAGATAGCACAACCTCCTCCTACCATTATGAGTACATTTATAAAAAGAGTTGCTGTTTCTATACCCCCAACAACTGCTAATCCATACAGATCCCACGTGACAACATCGGGAACAATGGATACAAAAGTCGATAAGGTTAAAAATTCAGTCCAGCCATAAAGGAAATATCCAAGTTGAAAAGCTCCCCCTGCAATATGAAAAATCTCTAACCAAATAAAATAAACTCCAATAATCAGTACAAGAGGTATTAAACCATTTAAAAAAGCAATTATTCTATAGAGATTTGCAGACTCTTTCAGAAATGTCAAGATTTCAAACCTTCTAAAAATGAAAATGAATATTCCTTAATAATCATGAACTTATTATCAAGTTTCTCGAGGTTTTTATAAAAATTAGCTTTGGCTCAGATTCGAAAAAAAAAGACAATAACTCGTCGAAAGTTCGACGCATTTTAGGAACTGCTCAATGTAATCAAAATAACATATGAATCCGTCCGACTCATCAAAAATAGTCACTAAAAAAAAGAAAAAGGAAAATGATTGAAGAAACTCTCTTCAATCCTAGAGATTTGTTCAAAAAAAGTTATCTCTTACGTTGTCTTCTGGCAATGTAGAGGAGGGAACTGATACCTGCTATGGCGACGAGGACACCAAAACCACTTGCTTGGACAATTGACGTGACAATCGATACTGTTTCAATGATAGAGGTTTGAATTACTGTTTCAACAACCGTAGTACCTGGTTCAACAGATACAGATACTGTTGTTTGTACTATTGTATGTGGTATATCTACTCCTATGTAATTGACCTCAATCTCTTGAGCCATTTTGTCGAGTGCATCTGTAGCGACCTTCTCATAGTAGGTATCATTGTACAGAGTTGAATTCCATGTGATAGAGTGAGTTGCAGCCTTGTAACCTGGCATCAACACGCTTTCATGGATAGAGATCCATTTGGAATGTTGTTTGCCCCAGGGATAGGCGTACTCTTGGGATTCAATGTGTGTGACAAAGTTGGTTCTGTTTGGAAATTGTGAAAACCAGGCATTACTGGCCAAGCTTTTCTTGACTGGTATTCGCCACGATTGTTTTAACCAGTTATCAACGGTTTTCATCTGGTTTACATCATCAAGGAGCCATTCTGCGAGAGTCATAGCATCAGCTTTCATGGTTGCATTCGTGAGCGTTTTAGGCACCCATGTAATACCGCCACCAGTGATAGTGGATCGAGAGCCATCAGAACAATTGAACTGAGGAACAGCGGTAAAGTTGAGCTTCACACCAGCTTTTGCAGATGT
>JAEOTY010000309.1 GCA_016839625.1 Candidatus Hodarchaeota archaeon | reverse complement strand
TCGAAACCTAAGCTATTTATATTTGATTTCCATGCGCAAGTAACGTTGGGAGGACAGGTAGTGTTCATACCATGATCCACAAACTTTGAAGAGAGTTCCATTGGACCGCCGTAATAATCAGTCATACCAGCCCATGCTTCCTTGCTCGCTTCATCTATTATCTGAACATTACGAACTATTCCTGGAATGTCCTCATATAAAATAAATGTTTTTCTAGCTTTTAAATCATCAGCTATTCCATAAGCGCCTCTGTAACCTATGCCTGATTCTGTCTGGATCACAATACGAATTGGTCCAGCTTTAGCAATCGCGACAGTGTCGGCCGCTTCGTCATTATGCCATCCTGGATCCTCGAAACCCATCTTGGTCCATTGCCAACGCCAGTCATCGGTAGCATTATAATCTGCCATGACTATGTCTACAGTTGTACCCTTGATTATAATGTGTTTCCAACTCGATTGTCGCCAACCTGCAGAGATAGTTAAACAAAGAATACCCCAATCGGTCTCAGCCCAGACAACCTCACCAATTTCGTCAACCATATTGGATAGACTTGTTCCATTCATGAAAGATGCATTAGCCCAAGTTGGCAACCAATCAGCATAAGTTTCATTGTAATTTTTTACGTGTTTAACTTTGAGATTTGGATTGGTAACGGGATTATTTGTCATACCTTCTGTTTTGCCAGTTAATAGGAACTCAACGGAGTTTCCTGCTGAAATAGCATCTGGTAGAAGGAAAACTATCTCATCTACGATTTCATCACCATTCAAATCATCACATTGTGTTGGATATGCTGCGGTACCTGCTGAGTTCATCACTACTGCGGTGCCTAGCATGGAGTATGGTAATTGGAAATCAGTTGTTTTCAGAATGATTGGAGTACCCATTGACAATGCAGCCGATCCAGGTGCAACCACCTGGAATTTTGCGAAGTCTACTCTTTGTGAACTTACTTTTCTCGGTGTTATCGAAGTTAATGATGGAGCAATTGGTGTAGAAGATCCAAGGAGTAATAATAGAAGGAAAATGCCAGTCATTGCATACATTAAATTTCTCTTTTTCATTTTTTTTCACTTATATAGAGATTTTATCTGTGATTGTTGAGAAAAACAATAAAGTCGCTTTTCCCAATGTTGCTAATCACATAATTGATTCACTTTTAAACTTTCCACTAACTAAGGATCACAATATGGGTATTCAATACGGGTGTTTTAAGAAACGCTTTTCCTCTTAAAATCCAAACTAAGTTATGTAGATTTGTAAAATATTCATTGTATCATATCTTACAAAATATCTTATTGGCTCCCTCTAAAGAGCAGACACGAATTTTTCTTATTTGACTATATCATGAGAAAAATAAGTGAAAGGAGTGATCTTCTCATTCCTTTCCGAATTACTCTTTCACTAAACCTGGTCGTACTTTTGTCTGTGCATTCCACGAAGGAGAAAAGCGATAACAACTGCTGCAACTAGTACTCCAGAAACACCTACTAATGGTATTAGCCCTTGCCCTTGGATATACTCCAATGCTATTGTGTATTCGTATTCTTCTGTCGTATTAGAGTTCTCATTATTGTCAACAGCTGTTATTTTATATTTGATCATTTTTCCAGCCCTTTGGGGAGGTATGGAACCAGTGTATTGGCCAAATTCAGATACCATAGAAGTGTTATACCAGGTTCCATTAAAGTAATATAACGTAGCACTGGCAACGCCACTTTCATCATCGGTTATTATACAGGTAACATTGACATCATCAGACGATCGAACCATTGAGCCTCCTGAAGTCCATGCCAAGATTGGAAGGGAAATACTTGGAGGGGTCAAGTCAATTGGTGGGTCGGAATTCCCATACCAGAACTTATTAGAAAACTTGCTTTTTCCTAAAAGATTATCCATTCCAAAATGTGCTTGTGCAACATAGAATTGGTCCTCAGTTAGAGAGGATAAATCAATATCTGTCACTTCCCATGCTGAGGCATTAGAATCCCACACAAGACCCCCTGTGAGGAGAGTTGTACTGGTATTAAAATCAGCAATTTCATAGGTATGAGTTGATGTTACAGTATCATTAATCTCACCGATTGTGGAGGCAGTTGCAGAAATATTTGAGAGTGAAATTTTGTCTCCGACTTTAGCCCACAATGGTGTCACTACTGGTTTAGACACACCAATATAATCAAAAGGCACTTCTTGTGTCTCTGTAACCGTAATATCGAGTGTGGGATATGGTCTAATCCACTCTTGATATCGTTGACTCATGTAAGAAATCGCATCATTAGTAACGCGTACATCGAATGGAAAATAACGAGTCTGAAGCGGTATTTCAGCTGCAGTATAAACGAGTCTTACATGCTCAGATATTTTCTCGTAGGCGATGTTTGTTAGCCCCGTGTCATCAAATATCATCCCAAAGCCAAGTTTATCAGCATCAGGTTCACTTGGAAACATAGTTTCTCCTGGTTTCAGTTTCTCTACATACCAGGGTTCCGCAATTTGATTTGATTGTATTTGGTGTACATCAAGGTCATCAGGGGCTCGTAGTGTGTACCCAACACCTGGAATATACAACCACTTATACGGACTGTAACCTCCTCCAGGCTTAAAATCACGGTTTTGATATTCAATTTGTAATGTGGGGTTAGCTGCGGCGTTGGGGCCTGTTATATCGAGAGTATAATCGATATAGGGCAAATTCGCATACAAATCATAGGACACTAACCCATAGACACCTGGTTTTGTGCCCCACAATGATGAGGGTTTACCATAAGGAGCTGTCGATTGCATTTGGATCTGAGCCCTAACAGGTCCTTTAATGATCCGAGTTAGGAAAAAAGGATTGGTACTTGCTTTATCATTCAATTCTACAAATTGTTCAATCGTTGCAAAGCGTGACCACTTCCAAGTTTCAAAATCCTCTTTAAATCGTTGCTTTATTGCGTCCCATCTTGAATTTCCCTCTTCATCCAGAACTGACAACTCATATAATCCCCCAGAGCTCCAGGCGGCCTCCACAAGTGCACAGGCCTGTATCTTACTATTCTCGATGTAATATACCTCATCCCCAAGCATGTCTGTCCCAAAATATTCAGCTACTTGCTCCTTTTTAGTGTATTCATAGACTGTACAGGCATCACTAAATACAGGATCAGGTAAATCTAATTCTTGTGTTCCAAAATAGACCGTAAATGTTGTGCTTTGTCCACTTGTTAGGTTGAGTGTTTCAGGGAGTTGAAACAACAATTCATCCTTTTCAGAATAGCCCATTTGAGCATCTACATCATCGACTTGGCTTGGGATCGCTGAATTTTCATGAAAAACGTAAGCTGCTGACCATTTAACGTCATCTGAAGTCTCTGGAGTGTTTTTTCCAAAAGGATCAACTGATGTTGGAAATTCAGCTGCAAGTGTAGATAGATTAATTATTATGGGGGTATTTCCAGGCAATGTGTATCCTGTTGGAGCAGTTATTTGGATATCTACCTTGTAAAATACCTCTTGGGCTATTTTTAAGGGGAAATGGGAATTAAATGAAGGTATTGCAGATGCATTAATTGCATCATTGTTATTTATTTGAAATGACAATAGAGAGATAAATAATGCTAGTATTATCCAAGCTCTGGCCTTTTTCATTTGAATTCAACCTCATTATTTTTTTAGTGTTGAAGTTAATTAGGTGAATGATTTAAAAATTTATTTCCCTCAAAATTTGTGTAACCAATCTACTATAAAAAATGACTATCTAAACAGAGTAAACTTAAGAAAGTCATAATAACACCAACCAAAACTGTTTAATGATAACATTGATCTTGAGGGAACGAGCAAATAATCTTTTATTTCTTGGTAATCAGGGAAAAAGAATGGTAGATTCCTATTCTGATATGTTACTTGTGCCATTTGCTAAGTATCTGACTAAATATGTCAAAGAATGGAACCTTTCAGATTTAGGTGCAAGTATACTCATTCCAAAAGAAAAATATCACTTTCATTCTATTCTCTTCAAACCAAAGCGTCTTTCTTTTTCTGTTGATAAGTCATGGGAATTCATTGCTTCTGTTCCTATTATAGAGAGTAATGACTTTTCTGATAGTCACGTTTCATTGTTCCAGCATCTAAAAGGAATTGAATGTGAGACTTCTCGAAAAGGACTACTCAGGAAAAGATTTCTGATGATTTCAAGTCCAATTCTGAAGGAGTTACAGAATGAAATCCCTGATTTAATGATTGATGATTCGTTAATTGAAGTTCTTAATCAAGATGATTCTTTTCAAAAACTTCTTTCAATAATTTCTCCAGATAATTTTTCAATTAAACTCTTTTCCCAACCAATTGCGACTCGAGATCTAAAGGAATATTGTAGAGAATTTCGTAAAATTTATCATAATCCCCAGGAAATTATTTGGAATATCAGTGTTGAAAAATACCTTGAGTCAATTGTTTCAAAAGGAAAATATACAAAGATCTTAGATTCAATCGTTGAGGCTCTCGATATAGTTTCCTTACATTTACAAAGAATCGCAAAAATAATAGAGCGAAGAGTGTAAACTCACTCTCAAAATGGTAGAGCAATAGTATTCATAATCAATGAAATAAATGTTGCTAGTGAGATTACAATTCCTAGACCAGCACCTAGCCCTGCTACAATAATCGCTCTATCAGATTCCCAATTTTCCATTCTACCTTTGAGTACTTTTGCAAATAATGCCCCCAGAAATGTTGTGAAAGCATAAGGAATAGCAGATAGCTCGGTCATACCAACAGCTATAGAAATGACTGATATGGGAATGGGTGTTCCCCATTCAATAATATAGAGAAGGAGTGCAATTATGAATGTTAAAGCCAAGATGACTGGATTCAAAATGACTGTTGGTTCGGTTACAAAAGCAACTGTTCGCCCTACATCTAAGGCCCAAAATGGAACAGGAAAAATTACAGAGGGTACCTGTGCGATAGAAAGCAATGCAGAGACCCAGAACATACCAGCAGTCCACGCAACAAAAGAAGCTAATAAATGTGCTTTTATTAGACTTCCCCTTTTTGTATAAGTCAAATCAGATGTTTTAAATGTAGCAGCCCAACCTGCTCCACCTGGTGATATAACTAATGTCGGTACAAACCATATTTGAGCACCTCGAGGGACATCTGCAATAACAAAAGCTGATTCCTTTACATATCGAATATTCGGAAAATTAGCAGTTATACCCAGTGCGTAGGCCATGGCAAGAGAAGAGACGAAACTCCAGCCAACCGTTAAGATAAGTAAGATCACGATTAATTGTAGCGAAAGGTCGGGAATAATAAACGCTGCTGCGATTACTGAACCTACTGTTCCTAACAAGAAGAAGCTAAGTAATATACTTAATCGAGGCGTACCTCCCTCTAATTCCTCTCCTTTCCCTTGACTCAATTTCCTTAGATCCTTAAATGTTGTTACAAAGATTCTTGGATTACGTAAAATTGGTATTAAAGAGGCACTAATCAACAACCCTATGCTCCAAGGAAGCCAAAAATCCAAGTAAGAGGTATTAAATGTGTCAAGAAGCGACATACCTTTTTCCCAACGAGGAAGTAGCCCGTTAGCAACTAATATCGGATTGAAGATTAAGCTTACAAGAACAGATCCAATTAAGATACTTACTACTATATTCATTGGCAAAATAAAACCAATCGCAAAAACAATAGGATCTGTAGCAATACCAAAAGAAGCACCTGGCAATATTCCTTCAATGACTGGATTTAAATCAAGCCAAGGTATGGGAATAATAGTGATCCCCACAACTAACGGAAAAAAATAGAGAATAAATCCTACCAAGCTTGCGATAATAGCACTCATGGAGAAGATCTGTAGTTTTCTTTTATCTTCCCATGTTAAGCTCTTAGATCTCTCTGCTTCTACTTCTGCTGTTGGAAATGGTAGAACTTCAACTTTTGTATAAAGGTAATTGAATACTATTCCCAATGAAATATCTGAAGCTTTGGCTAGTAATGCACTCAATATCATTAAAGCTAAGGGAAGTAAGAATAATGGATTAAGTACTGTCTGTACTGGGCCGAAATAATCAGGTGCAAACCAATCAGGAATTAACTCAGTAAGTGGTGTCCCATTGATCAAAGCTGCCTTTGTGATAGGGTGGTGTTTGAGATAGTAATTGTAAACTAAAGCAACAATCATCTCCATCCCCAGTGCCGTGCTTGTAACATTAATCATGATAAATACTTCTTGTTTTGAGAGTGGATTATCAGCCATTTTAGCTAATACAGCAAAAAGAACTATGGTTGTATTTAAAACAGCTCCAATAAACCAATTATTAGTCACGAAATAGAGGTATATGGCTGATGGTTGTATAATTAAAGCGGAGTATATGATTGCTAGACCAACACGCCAAGTCATTCCTGATTGAAAAGATTCTTCTGGCAGAGCACTATCGTCTACAACAGGTGAAGCTTCGTTATTTATTGCCATTTTAATAGCCTCTTTACTTCATTTGCTTAGTTTTAAACTGTTCAGCTTTTTTTGCTTTTTCTTCCTTTGGAAGGCTTCTCCAAATAAGCATTTGTTTCCTAATATTATCGATAAAACGTCTAACAGAAGAATCCCATCCTGATAATATTCCTTCCAAACGAACGAGATTGATTTCAAAGACCCAGCGAAATTTTATTTCATCAAGATACGAAAATAAGTCTACAGTCTGTTTTAGTCCCATATCGAAAGGAGCCAATGTAACTGTAGTTGTTAGATGTTTTTCTTTTCTTTTTATGGAGGTCTCCTTAACTCTGATATCTTGAGCGAAAAATGCCCCACCAACGCTTTCTGATTCATAAATTTCAAAAAATTCACGTAAAAACTCAATAATCCCTTCAGCTTCTTGTTCTGTCGCAGCAACAAAGGGTATTGGTAAATTCCATCTCTTGCCATCCTCATCTGGCGCTGTCCCCAATTCCCACGACCTCTTTACTGAAGGTACTGACATTTTTGCCGATATTCGTAATGGATAGATTGTGCTCAAGAGGATACCTAAAATCCCGAATCCTAATGCATTTACTACAGAACCAGAAGAGTAATTGATTGCTAATGATTCTGGAAATAACCCAATTGCTGAAAGTACTACTGCAGATGTTATTCCACCTAAATACCCTAGAACTGAACCAATAACAGCATAAACAAGAAATTCTGCGAGAAAAAGTCCCGCAATATGAGATGGCGCGAGACCTAATGATGTAAATGTGGCTATTTCTTTTTTGGATTCATATACAGTACTTACTGAGGTGTTAATCATCAATAAAATTGCAATTGCAAGTGGTATTCCGAGCTCCACAAATCCTTGACCGAGATTTTGAATAACTCTTTTATGAATGGTTACTTCACCATTGTAACCTGCTCTAATTTCAAGATATCTTCCATAAGTGGAAGAAGTGGTCTCAGCAATTACCTTTGATGCTTCTTGGCCCGCAATTATCGAGATTGAGTAGAGAGATGCACCATAATTTTTGGCTGTTTCTGCTGGGAGAATAAATATCTGGTTCGTTTTTATGTGGACATTTGGTGAAGGCGCTCGGTTGTTCTTTGGAGTGATTTCTTCATTATCAAAATCTTTAAGATCATCAAATTTGGCATTATCAATTATGCTAACGACTGTAAACTCAGATCCAGCCCAAATTACCGTGTCGTTTACAGTGATGTCCATTTCATTTGCTGAATAGTCAGAAACAATGCATTCCATACTAGTGGAACTACTAAACCATCTTCCACCAGCTATAAGAGTTTCATTAACACCAAGGAACATAGGTTCTTCAGGTGTTAAACCTAATACCGCCTCACCCTCCCAGCTTGTTGTGTAATTAACAGAAGTAACATTAAGATATCCGTTTTGTTTGGATGTTGGAGGATATAACCACCATCTAGATGATAATTGGGTTTCATTACCATATCTGATTTCCATATTTTCTAGTAAATGTTCTGATAACGGAGCAGCCCAGTCTTTAGTTTTAAAGAATACACCATTGTAAGGTGTTGGGGCTTCAATTCCACGTGAAAAGACACCAACTTGAGTACTTGCAGATGTAAATAGAGTTAAAGAAAAAGTGATCAGAACGATACCGGAGAGGGCAATAACTGTCCGACCTTTTCGTTTCTTCATTCGAGAAATACCTGTACTCATAGCAATAAGGATCGTACTGGTTCTACTAGTATCTGCAAAATGAGCTCCGATCATCTTGATTCTTAAACCTTTGAGAAAGTCATAACCTTCCATATAAATCATATATAGAGCTGGAAATACAAAAATAAACGCAATTATCCCAATAATAATCATAAAGATGTTTGATGACAAGTGGAGTCCAGGATGGATGATATAGAAAAATCCTAACGTTATACCATATATTAAACCTGTTGAAATAATTCTTTTAGCACCAGATTCAAAATTAAAGAGTAATGACGACAATGCAAATGAAAATGGTAATAATAAGAGGGCAAAAAATATCGTTGTTGAAGTTCCATCTTCTATTACGTTCCGTGCTTGCCTAAAAGCATCATACGACCAAGTTTGGACTTCTTGAATTATAACTATTGAGCTCGAATATTCAAAGTTACCTTTTAGTAAATTAGCCGTAATAATGAGGGTTGATGCTCGTTGAGAGGTGTCATCAACTAAAGTATCGAAGATGTTATAGGTTGAGTATAATTCAACATATGTTTCTGTTATAGATTGCAAATCTTTTGATGTAATGAACGCTGAAATTCCAAGATTCTTAAATTCACCTTGGTTAACTTGGAAACCTGTTCCCTTCAATGTCTCTTGACTAGAATTTGTTGCATAAACAGCTAGTACATTATCAGGTAGTTGTCCTACCATTATAGAGGGTGCATTCGGAGAGAGAAATACTAAACTGACAGATTTAGTACCAACATGACCATATGAGAAAAATAAAGTTCTAGTTCCAGGATCTAAAATATCATAATCCAGCAAATCAGCAGCAGGCGCTTGAGTATAGGGATGTAACACTCCAAAGAGGCCAATCGTGCCGCAATCTAAAACTGTTGGATTAATTGTTATTGTTTTACTCGTTAATGTGCCTGAACGTTTGAAAGACTGACCACGTGAACCTAAATTAATAGCCTTAATGAGTTTACCTTCAGAATCAAAAGTATATGCTTCCACGACGAAATCTAATGCATAATCAGGCTGAGATGAAGAAACACCCCGAACTTGATAATAGCCTTCATCATCAGTTTTTGTTATGTAATCAAACTCTCCTGAACTTGCACTCCTTGCGTCAAAAGAAGTAACTCTTATGAGGGTGTTTGGAACATTCGAAAACCAGGCCGCTGTTTCATTGTACTCTTTACAATAACCTTCGATGTTTGCGAAGCCGACATGTGATTTGTGCTTTAAATTAAAATCTTCATGTGTTAGATCTAAGACATTATCAAGCGTTGGCTCGCTAACAATCTGTATGAGAGCGCAAATTGAATAAACTACTTGTGACTTTAAATGGTCTAATTGTAAAGAACTAGGTAAATCCAAAGGAGTGTTAAACCGTAAACGATGGGTTTCAGTAGTGAAAAGAGATAACCCAATAACATTACTTGCTACAAATGGTTCTTGGTCTCCCAAAAAAGATATTGGAGCAATATCCTCGAAGGCTTGTGGATTAATGAAAGATTCCACTTCAAATGAATACCCAGTTTCCGCACGGATCTCTGATGCATAATTAAGTAAGTAACTCACTCCAACATCTTTCATTCGGTTTTCTAAATTATTTACTGAAGTAAATTGCAATTTAAATTTGTATAAATATCCATAAGGATTTATTCCAATCTTGTTATTCGATGCAGAGAGATCAAGAGAGAGAAAGAGCTTGATTCCAGAGTCTATATTCAACAACTTAAAATTTTGATGGACAAATTCCCTTGCTCCTGCTGCGGCTTGATTATGGCCAGAAAGGGCTAGGAACATGATTGTTTTTTGTGGAACAACGTTATTATTTTTCATCGCACGAATAAGTTCTAATAATGTGGCTATTCCACAAGCTTCGTCGGCACCAGGAGACATGGAAGGAACAACTGAAGATGAATCAAAGTGAGCGGAAATTATTATAATATCATCATTCTCTCCAGGTAATAACCCCATAACATTTTTTGCATCAATGGAAACCCAATCTACAGTGGAGTAAAGAGTAACAGTTTGATTATACTGCTGTGATAATTGCTTCACATAACTTCCAGTAGTTTTATTAGAGATGTAGACCCGAGGAAAGTTAAGTGGAATATCGATTGATTTTTCTGCCGCTTCAAATCGATTAGTGTCATTTGGAGCTAAGAAAATTACCCCTTTCGCTCCTAAGCTAGCTACATTTATCCAATTATCCCGTGTATTAAATTCTAGAACGACAATGGAGCCCTCGATTTCTTTTCCATCTAGATCGGTAAAGGAACCTGAAGCCCCATAAACTAATGATCCAGATATTCCAGTAGAAGGAGTTTTGCATGTATGAACCGAGTTTGGTATTAAAACATGGGCTGTGATATTCTGTCCATTGATCTCCAACTTCGTTTCGTTTTCTAATGGCACTAAGAGGGGATACGTTATTGTAGAAATATTCTCTAATCCTTGACTATTAAAAAAATCTTGAATATAGTCAATAGATTTTTCATACCCAGAATAGCCTGTAACACGACTTCCAAAACTAGAGAAATTTTCGATATGACCATAGATATTTGGAAAATAAGTTTCGTTAATCTGATCACTTATAGCTTTGAAATCAATTGATTCTTGTGAAAGTGTTAACATTGTCTCCTTTATAGACGCTGAGTTAAGGCCACTATCAATGTTGTTCTCGTTATTGACCATGAATTCTACTTGATCTTGCTTAAATGATAAAAAAATTATAGAGGACAAGAACAATAAAAAAAAAAAGAGAGTAGAACTTTTCTATTAACCACTATTAGACACCTGGATAATTATTTTTTGATCAAAGTATTAACAATGAAGATAACTATTGAAACAATCATGAGTAACCAAATTACTAGAGTCAGGAGATAGTAGATTTCTTCCAAAATTCCTATGAATAGAAATGGGAAGAGAGTTGGAATCATGATCACCACAAGGGTGTAACCCCATATACCAGCTGTTCCAATAAGATAACCCACAGCTGCAGGTAATAGATATGAGGTATAAGCTTTTGTTCCTCCAACTCTTACAACTAAAAATTTGATAACATAGGCGATTAACATTGGTAACCACCAGTACGGACCACGAAGGCTAAGAAGAATTGGAGCAACCACGGGGTTTAATGGTAACCAAGGTCTACTTAAACGAAGAATGTTAAGACCAATTGCAAATACCACACCCAATATTACCTGTCCCCAGATTTCAATTCCATAACTTTGATGATCCCAAAATCCTCCAGTGACTAATGTCAAAGATGATTCGCTATAATCAAAATTGTGTCCAGCCTCACCAGACCACTCATTGGCCAATCCATACGAATATGCGAATATTGGCCAAATTATTAAACACAACAGCATAATGGATATAATTCCAATGCTATGGGCAATAAAAATATCTCTTGTTCGAGTATTCGTTACTCTTGCAATATTGTAGGATTCTAATGAGGATACAGCAGGAGTGGCAGGAGCAGAATCTCGTTGGAAGAACTGAGTCCACATTGAAGTAATATAAAACCCAGGGGTTTTAGCATTTTCTTCCCCTATTATTAATCTGACTGTATGCATACCATGCAGGTGAAGATAGCCAGGGTGGCCAATTCCCATTCCAGCTGTTTCTGCTCGAAGTCTTGCTCCAGCAATATAACCGAAAATCAAGAATATAACAATGTAAATAGCACCTAGAAGGTATCTAGGGAGTAGAGCAAGATCTAACGGATCGGTCATTAGCATACTAAGGAATAAACTTGAGAAAAATATGAAGGCACAAACCCCAAGTCCGATCCAAGCTGTTCGGTAGCTTATTGGTTCACCGCTTTCATCAATAATTGAAGGATCCCAAATTGCCTTGATACTTCTAGCTAGGTACCGTCGTTGGAGAATAATCGCCCATATTGCAACTCCAAACAACATACCAAATTCACCGAATGCAAAAAGCGATATTCCACCAATACGGGCAAAACCTAGATCAATGTAAGGAGGAGAAGCTACGACTGTGGGAGGGTCAATTATACCAAATTCTGTTTCAAAAATTGGAATCAGCACCCAGAAGAGCACATAGAATATAAGCCCTGATAGTAATACATTTAATGACACCAATAGGAATACTGCTATCATCACTGGTTCTGGACGAGCTTCTAAGTAAGCGTTTGGTAGAAGTGCGCTTAGTCCGAATTCTTTACCAAAATCGATAGTTATTGACCATGCTCTCCCAGGTACAATCCCGAAGACCATGTCTGAAAATGGATCTATCTGGTGTACAACTCTTAAAAATTCAAGTGATGACCAAAAAATTGCTATTAGTGAACCTATCGCTAGCCAAAGGTATCTCTTCTTTTTCTCTTTTGGTAATGCTAATGGAGATTCTAATAGTTCTTGGACTGGTTGAGCTAATGGAAAAGCTAGTCTTTCCACATCTACCCATGGTTTTCGAAAAATTTGGATTAAAAATAGACACATGAATGCCCAAGCAATACAAGTTATTCCCCAGAATGCTAATGGGATCAACCACTCACCAATATTAGGAAAAGCTCCCCCTGTATAAGCACGCAGAATTTCAGGTTTTGAAGGTGCCCAAAAGAACGGACTCCATCCTGTTGGTGGGGAAAGTGGTTCCTCCTGATGTGTGAACATGGCATTTAATAAAAGTCGTCCAGCAAGGAATCCAGAATTAGTAATAGGAATCCCAACAATTAGAAGAGCCCATATGAATGATAATTCCTGACGAGAGAGTTTGGCACCTCTTATTCTGACTTTTTCTAGAGCTTGAAGACCGAAGATCAGCAAGAAAAAAGGAAATAGAATTGACATTTCTTCAATAAAGATTTGTGACGATTCACCAAAATTTCCAGCGAAAATTGAGATTAAACCCCATATTAATAAAATTGATAAACCAATCACTAAGGATTTTACAGTTAGTCCTGTGCGAGGTTTTCTCGCTTCTTCTAATGCTTCATCGGAATCAAATTGAGGTTGAAAACTTGATATATTATCTTCGCTTTTTACACTCATGGGAATCACATGCTCGGTAAATTTATCTAGATTTATCATCAAAAGAAGTGGCAAAAGCGACATTTATTACCTTATTAAATTTTGTGGAAATTAGTAACCCATATCGAATAACTGTATCAATATCAACTGAAAAGTCCTGAATTTGCTTAGAAGATAGATTGCTAAGGAGAATATTCATGGAAAAACACAAAAATTATGATTTCATCCTTCACAATCAAAAACTCTCACTCAAAACACTTGATAACTCATATATTATAGTATTATCAACAAAAAAGAATTCAGAATGGATAGAAAGTCTTCAAGTTCCGCTCATTTCAATAGAAAATGGTTTAACGTATGACGTTTCAAGAATTACAAAACTTGCTTCTTCAAAAAATCAATTTCGAGTCATTTTAGAAAATGAACCTGTTGATGGAATTAAGATTTCCATGGAAGCATTTGCAGACGAAACAACCTCCCCTTGGATCCACTTCCGAACTTCTATCATTTTTGAAAAACGTGTTAAGTATTTAAGGAAAA
The DNA here is from genome assembly GCA_016839625.1 of Candidatus Hodarchaeota archaeon. Taxonomy (GTDB): domain Archaea; phylum Asgardarchaeota; class Heimdallarchaeia; order Hodarchaeales; family Hodarchaeaceae; genus Hodarchaeum. The sequence continues at coordinate 7,201 of JAEOTY010000309.1, read as the reverse complement.
CACCTGAAATTAAACTTGGTCTCTTACCTAAACCTGATTCCTCCAACAACATGGTAACCATTAAACAACCTACTCGTCATACTCCGACAACAGATGAATGGAAATCTAATGATATGCCAGCTACATATGTCTGGAATCCACAGTCATCTGTTGATAGTTTATTTTTTATTAATTTCTCTCAAATGAATTGGATGTCCTCACAAACTTTTGAGAGATTTTCAGTTTATGAATGCGGGTTAGACTCTGACAAATTTTTTGGTTTAATCAACAGAGTTCCTCTTAACACGCCAGTAAATATCCCTCCTGGATTTCATATGATATTTGATTTTTACATTACTCAGGAATATCGTGAAACGAAACCAGATAAATGGCAAGCTGTTGAAACTCTTGTTTCAAAGTGTTTTAAATTGCTTCCAGGACATGTGCCATTTCCTAAAGACGACCTTTCGTGGACAAAAATCAGCAAAGGATGTATTAATGACCTATTGAAGGAAAACTATTGCTGGATAGATCCTGATTCGCCAAAATATCACGCTTATGTGATGGATGACGCTGAACTTAAACGTAGAGAAACCGTTGGTAGAACAAATATCTTTGAAACAATGACTATGCTTGATGTTTTACCACCTTGGATATTGTATTTACAATTAAATCATGAACAAATGCAACACGATCATGTAAGACGAACTTGCGAATCCTTGAAAGACTTCATTGACCCTAATTCTAAGATCCTGTATAATAACATTAATTCGGATTATCCTAAGGATGAAAAATTTATTAAACCGACACAATCTTCAATTGGGGACTCTTGGTATTTTTTTGAACCAATTGCTAGATTTGGGTGGCTAATTAGATTCTCACATATGATTAATTGCTCCCCAGGATATATTTCCGTGTTCGAAAACATGGTTAATAAATCGAAAGATTTCGTGATCAAACACAATTACGAAATTACTGCATTTTATGACCCTTTTTCATTCAAACCGATAGATGAAGTTTTAAAAAATGACTATCAAAGAACTCAGATATTGGCTACCACCCGGGGGAAAGATGATGTTTCTTGGAAAAGAATTGCGAAAAATTATGCTTGTCTCGGTATTTATATCTATATTATGATCCAAGCATATTATTTATTCAGTGATGACCATTATCTAGAGGAAGCTGAAAAATCGGCTGAAAAATTCATGCACTTTTCTCCTGATGAATTCTTTTGGGAGCCGTTGGAAATTGCTTACGGAGTTGCGGGATTTGCAGAACTATATCGAATTACAAATAATAGAAAGTATTTGAAATTTTCAAACAACCTAATCCTTAATGAATTACGTATGTTCTATTGGTATGATGATAATTCATTTGATTGGAAAGGTAAACGCAGCAATTTGGGTTTAGTCATGGCTTGTGTTGGAATTAGATATCCTGCAATGAAAGAAAATATCGAATCAACCTATCCGTGGCTTTTATTCATCAAGATTGCAATTAAAAGTGGTAATAATGGTCTAATCCCAAAAGGATTGTTTAAGATCTTTAATTTAATAAGAATCAACAGCTTTTATTATTTCTCGAGTGTTTTACCCAAGGATTTCATCTATCCACCCAGACAAGACTCTCCATGTCATTTTATTCCTTTTGAAGATCTCGAAATGCTAGAAACACCACCTCATTTTTCAAAGTCACAGCCATTTTCTCCTAAGGGTAAGCGTACAGGTGTTTTAGGAAGAGAGATTTATGGTGCTGGAGAAGTAATCTGGTTATTCCTAATGTTTGAAGCACTAATTACATGCGACAACCGAGAAGTCATGCTTTTGAATCTTGATCTATTTGATCTCCCCAGTTTGATTAAATTTCCCCCTGAAGAATTAAATTTTATTGCCTTTAATCCTCTATCTGAACCAATAAAATGTAAAGTTATGTTTCAGGCTTTAAGAAAAAGAGGTTGCGAGATAGAAGTTCGAACTTTTGAAAACAATAAGATAAAAGGAATGTTTAAGATAGACAAAGAAGACTTTAACGGAATTCCAATAGAATTAATGAAAGAAGAGGTTGTAATAATTGAAGTCAAACCATCTAAAGATGAATAATGAATTCCTCTATTATAAAATTGGACGGTTCGTTATCCTGAGGATCTGGTTATTCTTTGGCCATAAATAGCGGTTACTATTATTACTATCAATAGGATTACTTCAATTAAAAGGAGTAGTAGCTCACCAAATATCTCTTTTAGAGTAGTACTGAGTATAGCAATTAACACTGCTAGTATTACACAGACAACTGCAACAATATCTCCGATTTCAGCCATAATTTGAGCCCGTTCCATATAAGAGTTGATATTTTAAAAAAATCTATTATTTTTTTAAGTTTATGTTAACTTTTATCGAGTGAGTTTACATCTCATCTAAATCTTTACATCTTCAGCTGTAATTGAAACATCTAGACGGTTTTGGGTTCTGGTTATCTCACCGTCTCGTAACCAAGAGATTCTATCTGCAATGTCTATTAATTTTAGATCATGAGTAGAGTTAATAACCGTTACTCCAGTTTCTTGGCTTAATTCACGCAATAATTCTACAATTTGAAATCCAGTTTTAAGATCTAAGTTTCCTGTTGGTTCATCAGCAAGAATTAAACTAGGTTTCCCAGCTAAAGCTCTAGCAATTGCAACACGTTGTTGTTGACCACCTGAAAGCTCATCTGGAGTATGATGCATTCTATCTTCTAGGCCAACCCTTCTTAAGATTTCTTCGGCCCTTTTCTTCCTCTCCTCTCTTGGATACTTTTGAAACACCAATGGTAATGCAACATTTTCGAGGGCAGTTATTACTGGGACAAGATTGAATGTTTGAAAAATAAATCCTATTTTATAGGACCTGAGTGAAGCAAGTTGCTTTTTACTAAGACTAGCCAGAGGAACCCCTTCAAAATAAACCTCTCCTTCACTAGGAACGTCAAGAGCTCCCACCATATTGAGAAATGTTGTCTTACCACTACCAGATGGTCCCATAACCACATGGAATTCTCCCCGAGGAATTTCTATTGAAACACCTCTAAGAGCATGAACTTCTTCAGTGCCCATTAGATAAGTTTTCCTGACATCTTCCATTCTGATAGTAATATTTTCTGACATAAACATCACAATCTTATGAAATTGCGCTCACTTGAACGTCCGCGCGGTTTTCTATCCGATCAACTTTTCCATCGCGAATCCATATGATGCGATCACTAATGCTGATCATTTTCAAATCATGAGTTGCAGTTATTATAGTGGTACCTTGGTTTTCATTTAGTTTTTTTAGTAGCTCAATTATCTCTAGACCTGTTGCCAAGTCGAGGTTGGCTGTTGGTTCATCTGCTAGTATGATTGCTGGGTTGTTTGCTAAAGCTCGGGCAATAGCAACACGTTGTTGTTGCCCTCCAGATAATTGTCCTGGCTTGTTTTTTGCACGATCTTCCAGGCCGACCATCTTTAATATTTCTTTTGATTTTATTCTTCTCTCTTCTCTCGGCACTCCCGCAAAAACCATTGGTATCTCTACGTTTTCTTGGGCAGTAAACGCTAATAATAAATTGAAAGTTTGGAAGATATAACCAATTTTCCGATTTCTCAACCAGGCAAGCTCATAGGCGTCTAACTCAGCAATATCGACCTGATCAATATAGATTTCTCCACTTGTTACAACGTCTAAACCACCAATTACATTGAAGAGGGTACTTTTCCCACTTCCGGAAGGGCCCATTATAGAAACATACTCTTCTCGTTTAATTTTGAAGGATATTCCCTGAAGAGCGGGGATTACAACCTTGCCAAGAAGGAACTCTTTGTAAACATCAGATATTTCCACAACATGCTCTTCAAGACTCATTGACTATCCTCAACCTTAATTTTCATATCTTAAAGCTTCCGCTGGAGAAAGATTAGCTGCTCGTCTAGCTGGAATAAATGTAGCAAGAGCAGTTAAGATCAGAGATATTATCAAACATAACCCGAGTAATGCTACAATTGAAATAATATTCTCGAGTAATACAGATGATAATTCAGCAAAAGTAAAGCGATTTAGATTAATGAGAATTCCCATGCTAATACCAATAACCCCTCCAATAGTTCCCCCTAGGACGCCAAGCATTAAGGCCTCTACAATGAATAATCGCACAATATGACTATCCAATCCTCCAATGCACTTGTAAACTCCTATTTCTTTGACTCTTTCATTAACAGCCATCAACATGCTATTGGTTATTCCACCAAAACAAACAATCAACGATATGCCAACCAACCAATATTGATAGGCTTCAACGCCAGTTTCTTCTTGCATTAAACCCAACATAATTGAGTTTGTCAGAAGAGCGGCCATAAACGCTATTCCTAAAATAATACCAAGAGCTGTTATCACTGAGCGGAGGAATCGCCGTCTAATATTAGAAAAGGAAAGGAATATGACATCTGAAAGCGGAAAATCTGGGTCTGGAAGGTCAAGACTCATTGAGATTCCTCCTGAGCGGTTTTCTTACCCAAATCCACCTCAACATGCTTTCTAATTTTTTCCCAATCAACTAATTTCTCTGTAATATTGATTAGATGTTGTCTTAAAATATCTACAGTTGTTTCTTCGGATATTTTGGTAGCATTCCAAGTTGAGTATGGAGCGTAAAACCGTCCTTTTTCAAAGTTAATCTTGCCAGAATTGTCAACATTGAATTTCAAGAATCCTAGCTCTCGTAAATAACAGTATTCATTTGGACATAAAATATCTATCTCTCCCATGTCTTTTTTTAAATAAAGCAGTAAATATTTCTTATAATCTTCAATAGTTTGACCACAGGGGCACTGAATTTCACTCATGATTTACGCCTTTTTTCTTGATACTCAAACAGATTGAAATATTGATAGATATGAATAGACTATTTTCCTATTTTGTATTTTTAAATTATTCTTTAAATTGTACGAAAATCTTCTTAACATTTTCATTCTTGGTTTTCATCATTTTAAGTCCTTCTTCCAACCTCTCGATTGGCAGTATATGCGAAATTAACTCTGAAGTTTTTAGTGATTTGCTTTTGAGAATATTAAGTGCTTCATCGTTTTCATGAGGATTGGTGAAACTTCCAAATAGTGAAAGTTCCTTACTATATAACTCAAAGAGATTTAATTTGATGGTATCATTTGAAACACCAAAAATTAACGCTTTTCCACCTTTATTCAACAAATTTATAGCTTCTTCGACAGTAGCTGACGATCCAACTGCTTCGATCGAGGCATCTACACCTTCTTCATCGGTTTCTGTTTTTATAATTTCCTTCAAGGACTCATTATTCGGATCGATAACAATATCGGCACCAAAATCCTGAGCGAAATGTCTACGAGATTGATTGGGCTCGCTAACTATTATTTTAGAGCGATATTGTGACTCTATCAATGAAATCATCAATAGACCAATAGGGCCAGCACCGATTACTAAAACAGTGTCTTCAGAACTGATTCTTATATGTCGAAGCCCATGAAGACAACAAGCAATCGGCTCCATAAAAGCTGCTTCCTTCAAAGAAACTTTATTTGGAACTTTAAATGCAGATGTACTAGGGCATCTGACAAATTCCGAAAAACCACCGTTCATGGTAACTCCAATAGCTTCCCAGTTAGTGCAGAAATGAGGACGGTTTTTTTTACAATAATAACAATACTCTTGAAGATTGTACCGTCGATCTTTGCATGATAAATTTGGATTAATTGCTATTTTTTCTCCAATTGAAAAATTAGTAACTTTAGAACCTATAGCTGCAATGGTACCTGAAAATTCATGCCCAGGAATTATAGGGAATTGTACAAAGGGAACCTGTCCTTCATAGATATGAAGATCTGTTCCACAAATTCCACAATAGGCCACCTTTACCAAGAGATCGTATTCTCCTATTGGTGGAATATCATATCCCCCTACATTTATATTAAAAGGTCTTTCAAACTGACCCGCTTTCATTAGCAATTTTCATGTACCTCATCGTAAGTCACATATTATAAAATATAAATTCTTCTAGTTTGCTCGATGGAATTGAGATGAAATATCAGACGTTAGGATGGCAGCATATTCTGATTAAAGTACCATCTGATTGGCATCTGGTCTTTGAAAAAGAAAAACCGAAAAAAACTGAGAAAAAGACTGGATATTTTGGTTTTCATGATTCTAAAGCAAAGAGGCTGGAGTTAAGTTGGGCTGAAATCCTTAAAAAAGCTCCAGAGATTAAATCTGTTCTTGAAGATTATAGAAAATCATTGAAAAAGTCATACAAGAAGTTAAAAATACGAACAGAAGGTACTAGAGAAGTAAATGGTCATAAAGCTAGATACTTATATTGGGAACTGGAGAATGAAAAGATTCAAGGTTATACGATTGTTTGGATTTGTACCCAATCATACAGACTTGTTATTTGCACTTCCCAGTTTTCTATTGAGAAAAAATCAACTGAAAAACCACTCATTATGGAGATTATTTCTCAGATCGACTGTCATCCTGATGAAGCTTTTTTGATCTGGTCAGCACCCAATCTAGAAATTCAAAGTCCTTCGTCCAAAACAGAACTGATTAAAAAAGATTTCTTAATTGGTTTGACTTTTATCCATTTAAGAGGGGAAGATCTGGATCTTCGGGCTTACCGTATTGGATTAGCAGATCAAAAAGTCGAAAATCCAGATGAAATTCCCAAATGGTATAAAGAGTATTTCAAGGAGAACCTACCGGGAATTCCTTCTAAGTACACTCCCTCAGAATTTGAAAAATTGATATATCAACAAAAAAGAATCACCTGGAAATCTATCCAAAGGATAGAGAAGAAATTTCCAAAAAGTCTGACCTATTTTGAAACTTTTTTGTGGTCTAATCTAAATAAAAACGATATATATTGTATAATATTTGCGATGAAGAAACCTCTTACCACAAAGACGCGTAAATTGATAGAAACGATAATAAAACTCGCGATCAGGGCGAATTAATTGAGTGAAGTTTGCTTATTAGTCCCTCACACCTATTACTAAGATGTCAATTATTTTGATTCAATTATGATTTTTTCAATAGTACCCTCAATCGATTGATTTTTCTTTGCTAATTCATTTGGAACTAAAAATCCAACAAGATGTCTCTCTGTTAAACTCATCAGATAGTTTTGAACTGCAGTTTCAGTTTCTATTGGTGTTAAACGATATTTTTCCTGAAAATTA
>JAEOTY010000308.1 GCA_016839625.1 Candidatus Hodarchaeota archaeon | reverse complement strand
TGCTTGCAATCCATAACCCTGGATCCGTTTATCAAGGCACTGGGATCTATTTAAGTCACTTCTTAGTTTCGCTTGCAGGATTAATTATTGCAATAGTCATGCTTCAGAGCAGTATCTTTAGCAAACCAACTGCTTATGCTGGTATCATAGCAAATGGATTTGTAATGGGGCATTTCATCCTATTAATTATTGCTCCCCAAATGACTTTTTTACCTTACATCATTGCCTCACCCGCTTTGCTAATTTGGTACGTCTTAATTTCTCGAAAATTATACCAATTAAATTCAGTAAAAATGGAAAAAGAGCTGCTTCCCCGTGTAATAATGGTAGCTGCATTTGTTATTTATATTTTAATACCTTTTCTACTAATATTTCTATAATTTCACGAGATCTCAATAAAATGGATTAGCAGTTTCTAGGGTAAAAGATGGTAATCCTTCGCCATTTTCTCGTAACATCGCCCAGTAATTCTGGTCTGAGATACTATTGTATTACAGATGTGCAATATGTCTTTTCTCAAATTTCCTGTTAGAATCTCAGGTTAACAGGAAAGATTCTAGTGTCAGAGCCTTTTCATCGAATTCAGGAGGGATTAATCCTTCATATGCTCGAATACAGAGTTTCCGATATTCCTCGACATCATACCGCTCGCCTCCCTTCAGGAGTTGTTCAACTTTCACCCGCTTTGTAGGATTTTTCGCCTGGGCGTCCATAATAAGGTAGCGCAGTTTCATACCCGGCTCAACAGTGACTTTCGAGCGCGCTAATTGTCGAGCCGCAATAGCTTGTCTGGAGTTGTTCACATACTCATCTGGAGAACGCGAGGGACGAATGGTTACCAACAAGTCTTCAAGGGGGATTTCCCCTGCTTCTAACTGCGCCACATAGGACGCTACTGCTTTCTTCGCGCGCAATGCTTGGGTTCTGAACTGTTCTTTCGTACGAGCCCTAGCAAGGAGTTTGAGTAGGTGATGTTGCATCTTTTTGACGAAAGGAGGACTAGAAGACTGACGGATTTCAATACCACGGATTTTGAAAGTCCCATCTGTCCGTAAACCATAGTAACGATTCAACACGCCCACCTCGGGTTCATGTCTTCGTGGAAGAAAAACAATCCAATGATAGTCTGCGGCATGTTCGACGGGAAGTTGCGTCATCTCTTCAGTGCGTTGGCGTAGCTCTTGGGCCAGTGCTAGAGCAATAGGCTCTCCATCCAGCTGTTTGAGCCAGATGGAGTCAACAATGCCCGCCACTACCTCTAAACCATAAGATGATGCTAATTGTTGAGTTAGCGTCAAGGCGTGTCGACCATAAGCCGAAATTGCTTCATGGGCCTCAATTCTACCGAATCGGGCGTTCCTGTAGCCTTGATACCCAAAACAATTGTGCGAGAATATTCCCCCCGCACCTGCCACAAAACCGGGATAATAATCCTTGACTTCGAAACAATAGACAAATTCACTCTTTGAGGGGATGGGGGTAATGTTGGTAACACGTGCAAAACCTAAGTCACCATTCACTAAGTATTCGACTACCTCAAGTTGTTTAAGATCATTGTGTGATAGCTTTTCTTGTCGTTCCTTGATCTTCCGAATTTGAGTGCGGAAAGCTTCCCGTGATTTTCGAATCTTTCCTGACAAACGGGGATTCCTAGCTGTACGAGCTTTTCGAGCAAGTGAAAGTAATTTTGATTCTTCCACAGGAAGATCCTTAGCTTGAGCTCTCGATCTAATTTCATTACTCTTTGACCTAATCTTAATCTCATCGATACGTTTGATATAACCGCTTTTGAGTAATGTGGCAAGATTTTCTTCTCCAGAAAAGCACATTGCATACATTGAAGTTCCCTTTTGAGGAATACTTCGCTGAAGGGTTGTATAAAGTCCTAAACGACTCGCAGTATAACTCAATTCTTGGACAAATGCATGATCACAGCTTGAGATCTTTATTACGTTTCTTTCAGAGTTAACATCACCATCACTAGCAATAAGCCCCCCAAAAAACCCAAGAACAGCACTCTTAGATCCATTTAGTATCAAAGACGGTACTTGTAATTTACCTTGTGCTCGTGTTCGAGCTACTCCAAAAACTTCTGTAAGAATCCAGACCAAGGCTGTGGAATTGATCTGCAGTGTAAACATCTGAGTATGTGATTCTTTTCGCGTGTGTACTGCTAAGTCAAAGCGATCTGTCATGAACTGCTCGAACCAACTCACAAGGTCAGTATCATTTGAATTAACAGACAATCGAAGATAGCTATGTTGAGCACTTCCATCACCAATGAAATATCCCAAGAAAAATCCTAGATCACCGTCGATTGTATATTTTGCTGGAAGCCAGTATATTTTTCCTCCAACACGACGTCCATAACCAATTTTAAGATCTTTCCAGTTCTCTCGGGGTATTTTAAGCATAGGAAAATATCGTAGAGGGACGAAGCTATCATTTAACCAAGAACGAATAGCTCCATCACTATGATGACCCTTCATGTGTTGTTTTATTTCCGATTTTTTGTCCTGAAGGTATTCAGAAAGGTCAGGGCCCCAGACCCGCCATTTGTCCAACTCTTCCCCCGAAACAGTCTCCAAAAGTCTTGAGATTGCTTCCACCTCATCCTGAATGTTGACCATAGGCATCTCAAGCATAACAGGAAGAAAATCTCCTTTTTCAATCCTATTAGCATTCTTTTCTTGGAGGTGACCATTAGAGAGAACGTAGCATATGTGATCTCCAGTCACGGTAAATTCCCGCCCCGTCTCTAGACGAATCCGATAAAGCTCTGCTGGGCTTTCCAAACGAAAAGCTCTTCTGACAGGATTGAAAAAAGTCTTGAACTTCTTATCAACCCCAATTACAGCAGAACCATCCAAACTCTTCCCATTTTCGATTAAATCATCAATAAAACTACCAATCTTGACCAACTTCAGTTTATTGTCTGTATATATGGGAAGAATGGTGTTTGGATCGAAACAGCAAACCAGGATCCACTTAAGCACCTTTTGACGGCGGTCATAGAGAGCCTGATGTTTTTTTTTCTTGAAATATTCCCGTCGATTTAGAATGTTTTCTAGTGAAAGACTGATGAGCCCTGGTCGCTTTGTGCATACATGATGGTCTGTTAGCGGCACCATTTTCCGCTGTTCTCCAATACAACATTTACAATTGATTGTTTCGGGAGATACATTCTTGCGCACCATAATATTGGGATACATCGAAAGAAAATCTAGTTCAGTAACGTTTGCATGGAATCCCACCATTGGTGAAAAAACGAGTCCCCCCACATCAGACTGCATAGCCCAGGCTGGCCTGAAATGTTCAGCATCGGCTTTACGTGCAGGAATTAAGATATCTCGATTGTATGCTGTCCTCATTTGGACAGCTGAAAGCGCCGTTCCGATAGTACCACGAGCGATTCGTTGGG
>JAEOTY010000307.1 GCA_016839625.1 Candidatus Hodarchaeota archaeon | reverse complement strand
TCAACTGACTCACCTAGAGCTTTAAAATTAGCCTTAGCTAACTTCTCTGACATGGTCTGTTTCATTGCTTTATAAACAGCGTATTGTTTATCAAGCGGATATTTCGAGTACAGACTCGCCATGGCTAATAGTGAGGCAATTCGTGCTGTTTTTTTGGGATCCTTTTTGTATTGTTTATCATCCGCTCGCATAATTTCCTGAAGTTTGACAAAGCGATCAAATACGTCTAAATAAGACTCGGACATTGCATTTTTCCTCTTTATTTATTTAAGATTAGTAAAACGTTATTTTTAGAGCTTTTAATGAAAGAGTGGCACTTATTGAGAGAGGTTTCTTGATTTTAATTCAAGATTTCGCTGAATATAAAAAAACTTATTGTCAATGTCATATAAAGATTTAGAAAATCTGAAAATGAAATTCATATTAAGATTCATTGATAAGCTTTTTTTTGACAAGCACGATAGGTTTTGGTGTAAGACCACTCGGAAACTTCATGATTGTCGGCTACATGGGAAAGAATGCTGGACTAAAACATGCTTACAGAAGACGAATGGTTGGATCGGTTGGCAATAGAAGCACAAGAGCTTTCACGCGAACAGCCTACTTTCCGTACTGTAAACAACGATCTAACTATGTGGAGGGGGGAAATAATGGGTTCAGGTCTTTATGAAGGTGGTGTTTTTTTCATAGAAATACAAATTCCTCGAAAATATCCTTTTGAACCACCCAGAATCCGTTTTAAGACACCTATTTGGCATGTAAATATTTTTAAAGAGAAAGTATGCGTTGGAATCTTAGGAAAAGAATGGAGTCCAGCGTATAGTCTCGTACAAGTCGTTGAAACGATACGATTTTTATTAAATAGTCCTAATCCTGATGATCCCCTTAATTCAAATGCTTCCCGCCAATGGAAAAGAGATCGTGATGCATTCATGAGACAAGTGGCGGATTACATTGAACGCTATGCTCATTGGAATCAAAGATACTGAAATAATGCCTTAGACACCGCGGTGAATTTCCCTTTTCACCGTATATTTAGGGGGATGTTCTAAGCGTGCGAAAATGCATTCAGCATTTACCTCATCCTTTAAAGTATTAAGCCAAGCAACGTCATCTTCGTTTTCAAGACCCCAGATGAAGAGAGCTTTTTTGTAACCACTTTCTTCATATAAAGCAGAACTTCGAACTGATTGTACTAAAATGTCCCAGCCTGGTGTATCAGGTTCAGGATACATCGGGGAATAAGGCATGAGATGGTAGATGATATAACCGCTGATTTCGATAATTGAATCAAGGTTAATTCCGAAATGACGCACAAAACCAGCGTTCCATTCGGTTTCAGGATCAACTGGGATTACCATCCCAACATCAAGATCTGGCCGTTCCCCTTTAGCTGTTTCTATTGCCTCACGAAACGCTGTACTAATAAGATCAGATCGCCAGTCTTCAAAGATCCTTTGAATAGGAGGGTCTCGTTGAATATCGATATAAGTGGTGTCTAGACTCACTCCTGAGATTTCTGCAAATTTTCTCATAGCTCTTCTCGCAAATGAGTATTCCTGTCTAGGGAATAAAAATTCCTGAAGAATTAGGGATTTAATGGGTTTTCTTGCTACCTCCCGTGCAATATGATTGAGATGCTTCCAGTAACCCTCCATAGATGGATCCACATAGTCGTGAATATTTGTACCATCAGAACGGCCTATTGCATAATTAGGATCCATTCCTAGATACGAATCTCCAAAGGCATAAGCAATTGCATGTGTTTGAAGTCCAAGATCATTAGCTAATTCAGTAAAGTCTGTGAAAAAGTTTTCATAGCTACGATCACTGGGGGCCGCTCCTGATCGGTAGGTCACCAATCCGTCCTCCTTTTTACAAACAAGGGCTACTTCCTCAACCACACCCCCATATTCAGCGAGAAAAGCGTTTGCTCCTTTTTCTGCAGGAGAGTTTGGGGTCGTAGGATCAATAACTGGAATAAAGTTATTATCGATTAATTGGTCAATGTTCAATTCTCACATCTACCGTTTGTACTTAATACACAAAACTCAAGAAGATTATTAGAAACTTTTCTTTTGTAATACTTTTTAAAAATTGTCCTTTCTT
>JAEOTY010000306.1 GCA_016839625.1 Candidatus Hodarchaeota archaeon | reverse complement strand
CAGGTGTAGATTTTGCTGCTGAAGTGTATGTGGGACGGATCCCTGTATATAACGCCGAGTATTCAACCTTGGACAACATTCTTCAAGGAATTATTGACCATCACATTAATGCTGGCTCTGAAAAGATGAGTGTACTCTTGCCCATGGCAATCTCAAACTACGCAAATGAAGATTCCGAGGGATCTTCTAGAACAGATAGTCTGAACTGCTCTAAAGAAGTTTGGAATAACATCTTAAGCCCCATTGGCGGAATGATGGACACTGTGATGTATGAACGCTCTGGCCTAGACCCCGTGCCGACCAGTGCCTTTCATTACGATATGCCTCTAAATTCTAGTAATATCATAAAAGAGCTGAATAATGGTCAGGGCGCTGTATTTTGGTGGGGCCATGGTAGTAATACTGGAGCAACTCGAAAGTATTGGTCTTGGGACGATGGAGATGGGGTTCCCGAGGCTAATGAGATGGACTGGGCCACATTTATCCAGTCTAGCGACATGTTCTCACTCGAAACTGATCAACCCTGCTTTACCTATCAAAGTTCATGTTACAATGGGCGCCCTGAAGCAACAAACAACTTAGGCTACGCTCTTCTTGAGCGAGGTGCTGCAGTTTCTACAGTATCGGCTTCCAGGGTCAGTTGGTACGCAGTTGGTACCTGGTACTCCAGCTATCCTGCATCACTGTCAGATAATACTGGTCTTGGGTATTATTATATGAGAAATTTATTGCGATACAACCAGACCGCGGGTGCGGCGCTCTTTTCAGCCAAATCATCTGGAGGTGATGGTTGGGGTGGCCCAAGTTGGATGAATAAGATGGATTTTAACCTTTATGGCGATCCGCAGTTAAACTATTGGGGTTCTAATCAACCCAACATCCCAATGAGTCCCTCTCCCTCAAATGGAGCTACTATAGGAACAACTAGCATTACTTTAAGCGTAGACGTGTCTGACCCAGACGGTGACACATTGACCATCGTATTCTTCAATGCTTCAGATGATAGTTTGATTGGCGAAGTCTCGGGTGTTTCAAGTGGAGGTACAGCGTCCGTGACTTGGTCTGGGTTTTCTGATTTCACGACTTACTCCTGGTATGTTATTGTTGGTGATGGCCAAGTAACTAGACAATCTTCTACCAAGTCATTTACGGTCCAAATTGATACTATAGATCCTACATGGGATGAAAACCCCACTTTTCAAACAGTTGAATATGGGATGTCCTTCAGCTATGATGTTAATGCAACTGACAATGTTGACATTAGTTATTACTGGTTAAATGACACCACGAAGTTCAATATCAATGAGAGTGGTGTAATTACTAATACTACTATCTTAGAATTGGGTAATTATTGGATCGAAGTTCGGGCTTATGATGAGTCCACTAATTACTGTACAGCGACAATCAAGGTTACTGTCCAAGACACAACCGATCCTACGTGGATGCAAATACCATCTGATCAAACAACTGAATATTTCATCCCCTTTAACTATGATGTCAACGCATCAGATAGTCACAATATCGATCATTACTGGCTTAACGATACCACGTACTTTACAATCGACATGAATGGCAGGATTACCAACACAACTAATTTGGATCTAGGTAACTATTGGATCGAAGTTCGGGCTTATGATGAGTCCACTAATTACATTACAACGTCAATCAAGGTTGCTGTCCAAGACACAACCGATCCTACGTGGCTGCAAATACCATCTGATCAAACAACTGAATATGCTATCCCCTTTAACTATGATGTCAACGCATCAGATAGTCACAGTATCGATCATTATTGGATTAATGACACCACGGAGTTCAGTATCGACGAGGATGGTCTGATTACCAATGTCACTACATTTAAATTGGGTAATTATTGGATCGAAGTTCGGGCTTATGATGAGTCCACGAATTACTGTACAACGACAATCAAGGTTACTGTTCAAGACACAACCGATCCTACGTGGCTACAAATACCATCTGATCAAACAACTGAATATGCCATCCCCTTTAACTATGATGTCAACGCATCAGATAGTCACAGTATCGATCATTACTGGCTTAACGATACCACATACTTTATAATCGACTTACTCGGTAGGATTACCAACACAACTAGTATGGATCTAGGTAACTATTGGATTGAGATTCATGCTTATGACACTTCCAATAATTATTGCATGACGACGATCAGAGTTACTGTCCATGATACAACCGATCCAACGTGGAATGAGACCCCTACTAATCAAATAGAAGAATATGGTGTTAAATTTTCCTATGATATCAATTCATCTGACAGCCATGGTATTGATCATTACTGGATTAATGACACCACACAATTCGTTGTAAATACGGATGGTGTGATTACCAACGCCACTGAATTGGATCTAGGTAACTATTGGATTGAAATTCATGCTTATGACACTTCCAATAATTATTGTTTGACGACGATCAGAGTTACTGTCCATGATACAACCGATCCAACGTGGAATGAGACCCCCGCCAATCAAATAGAAGAATATGCAGTCTTCCTCAGTTATAATGTCAATGCATCCGACGATCACAGCATCGATCATTACTGGATCAATGATACGACACACTTCAGTTGCGACGCTAATGGTGTAATTACCAACACCACTGAACTGGATTTGGGTGACTATTGGATCGATTTAAGAGCATATGATGCGTCCAAAAATTACTGTACGGTGATGATCAAGGTGACTATTCAAGATACCATCAATCCAATATGGGATGAAACTCTTTCCAATCAGGTTATCGAGTTTGGAACAGACTTTGTTTATGATGTGAACGCGTCTGATATATACGGTGTAGATCATTATTGGATCAACGACACCACACATTTTAGTATTAGTAAAACTGGGGTGATCACTAATACGAACAAGTTGAACGTGGGTATCTATTGGTTGGAAGTCCAAGCCTTCGATTCTTCTGGTAATTACTGCTCAGCGAAAATCAAAATTATTATCCACAAAATCACAATGGCTAAAACTCAACTTCACTTTCTCCCAGCCATAGCTGCAACATTTATAATATCCCTGCTCATTCGTAGACTTAGACCCCCCAAATTAAGCTAATCTTGCCAATATTTTCCTTAGACAGGTGATAGAAGAACAATCAATTTTTGAATCTGATAATGGAGATGTGCATAACTGTCAACTAAAATCAATCTTTACTTGATATTAAAGATTAATAACATAACTAACTTAGTTTCAAATGTTAGATTTGATCTTATTATCTTCTTCTGAAAAACTAATAAATTCGATTAGAATTGCTATATTTCATTCAGATTGGTATTTATTATTTATACCCACAATAAAATTAAAGGATGAGAAGAAAGTTATGTGGGAAATTTACTTCAAGTTACGCGCTGCTGATCGATCAGAGCCCTTCCGCTTCCTAGTCAACCCGATTAATGAGTTGGATAGAAAATTTCCGAATATTCCTAAGGACAAGTTCTTACGAGCCTTGAGGATACATAGTGAGGAGAAAAAATACTCTCTTAAAACAGGAAGTCTAACAGATTTAAAATTCAAACACACATCTGAGTTTCACGAAAATCAGGAAATTCATATTGTAATGCTCGTGATGGAGAAAATTGGACCCATACCACTAATCTTCCGTCAAACATTCGAATATCTGGTACTTGAAGGGATCGACGCTCATTATAACTATTTGGGAAGTGAAGCCCTGCTGAATGTCCTGGTTCAAATTATTAAACCAGACTCTCCGACTGTGAAGGGACTTGGAAAAATCATTACAATCTATCATGCCTCAAATATTGTTGAATTAACAAGGAAAGAAAGTCTAGTCTCATTTTTAGATAGTATTGAGGGACAAATCCTCGTATTTAGCTTAAGTATTATCATACCAACGATCCTAATTATTATTCTTCCATTAGAATTTCTAGATTCAATGCTTGGTTATGTATTCAGTCTTGGTTTCTTAGCTATCACATGGTGTATCGTTCCCCTTGCAAAAAGATCAACTAGACATGCACCTCTCGCTCTCGTCTCAATATTAATAAGCTATCTGATTACAGAGGTTT
Source organism: Candidatus Hodarchaeota archaeon (assembly GCA_016839625.1). GTDB lineage: Archaea > Asgardarchaeota > Heimdallarchaeia > Hodarchaeales > Hodarchaeaceae > Hodarchaeum. The sequence goes on along the minus strand of JAEOTY010000306.1, from coordinate 21,861 downwards.
TAATCAATTTACAAATCTTGGTTGGTGGAATTAATCCTTGGGGGATATTTAGTAATATTTCTCGCCAAAGGTTGCTAGAGACTCTTCAGAGCCAAGAACTAATATCTGGGCTAGGAAGACAAGTGTTCTTTGGTTTGGAGCTTATCCAAGCTATTGTACCTTTCCTTGATGTTATAATCGTTGCATTTATCCCCTTTACTGTTGGAGTAGGCTTAGCTGGAGTTTTTGAAAAATTTGACATTAATTGGAAGCCAAGAATTGCGCTTAAGGTCATTTTTTCGGTTTTTTTCTTAATTTTCATTCTTGTAATTCCATTGGGATATCATGCATTTGGAAAAGGATCCGAGGGTACTCTTCACGCGAGTATTGGTCTTGTTGAGACTGCAGAAATGTTTTCTACAAAATACATTGAAGGTTTGAATAGTGAAGTAATCTTAGAAGAATTACGAGAATTGATTGCATCAGCACAGGAACATTTAGCAAAAGCAGGTAATTCTTTTGCACAGTTTGGAGAAAATCCATTAATAGCATATATACTCCCATTGCTGATTCCTGAAGTCGGAGGTATCCCTCTTGAGGATTTACCAGAAATTTTAACGTTAACAGCAGTATTAGCCGATACTATTCCTTATTTTCCCAACATATTGTGGGGATACAATAATTTACAATCTGGTTTCAATCAAAGCTTTGATATTCTACTGCAAACTATCAGGAGAGTCCAGGGAGGCTCTGGAGCTGGCATTTCTCAAGATTATAACACTACTATGCTAGAGGCTCTTGAAATTCTACAACTAGGGGCAAATAATTTTTCAATTGTTGAGAATCCTATTTTGAATCTTATTAGCGAAGTACAAGAAAAGTTGGATTATTCGGTTTTCGCAGAGATATCTAATTTACTCACAGAACTTGAAATTGGGTTACCAATTCTCATTACTATTATTAATGGTTCAGTTCCATGGATAAATAGTACATATAAACTTACTTTAATGCTTGAGGAGATTTATGATTTTAATTTTACTTCTAATATATTGGTGGAGGCTGAGAGAGATTTTAACACCTCAATGGTGATACAAACTGTTGATGTTGAACAAATACCAGAAGAAACATTGCTTCCTATTCGGGATTTAGTTAACTTCAGTCTCAATTTACAGCAGGTTACTCAATACATGTTGTTTTCGGTTCATAATTCCACAATTCTTTTTCAAGCATTGAATAATACACTTTCTCAGATTCAGAGTATTGATTTCTCGAATTCAACAAATATCGAAGACCCTCGTTGGGACGTCATAGATTTCGGCCTACAAAACACCTCTGACCATTTAGTGACAACTCGTTCAAGCTTAGATAATATGACAACGTTAATTGAATCCCAAGATGTTCTCGAATTTCAGGAGCTAGGAGGTCTCAATCAATTACTCGAAGATTTAGGTAGTTTTACAGAGTCAACATCAGATCGATTTGATGTCATAGAACAATATGTGTCTGCTTTAAATGGTACTTTACAAGCGGCCAAATACTTTTCTTTGGGATCTAAGGCTTTTAATGAAACCTTAAAGGTAGCAATAGGAACAGGACAACTCACCGATTTTAACGCGACAAACGCGCTCAATAACTTCACCTTATGCCAAGAATCAGCAAATGCAACTTATGACGTTTTAGAAAATGTTAGTGATCACCTCCTCAATGAAGTCGCAATCACAAATTGGCAACACCTTGTTAAAGGCAATATTTCTGATAGCGAATTCAATTCGATCTACATGAACGCCCAACGTTGTATAGATTTGATTTCAGACACTACGAGTGGTCAGAAAACCCTTCAAGAAGTTGAAGTTAGCCTTAAAGATATTCTTGATAAAATGGAACAATTAGATGAAGATTGGGCTATCTTTACGTTTTAAGTTCTCTCAAACACCTTCATTACTTTTATAGAAATGAAAACACAGATTGTTCTTCTAGAAACGGTTTTGGATCCATATCCCAAACAGACAGGTCAAATTCCCCTCTAGTTGTAGCTAAATCACGAAAGACTGCACCTGCTTGTTTATTCTTCCAGAACTCAGTTCCGTATTCATCAATCATTTGAGAGATCCACTCTGTTACACGAATACTTGCGAGTAAATAAGACGGAGAATAAAGATCATAATCAGGCATGATGTGATGTAATAACCAATAATCTCCTGGGATTTCCCAGAAAAATCGTTTTGTTAATTCCTGAAACCGAGCAGACGCCTGCTCGGTTGAGTAATTCCTCTTCCAGAATTCTAATTTCATAATGGCGTTTGCTGAGTAAAAAACTAAAAAAAAGAGGTTTAAAAAATGTCTTCGATCAAGAATTTCTTGAGTAATTTTCTCTGATAATTCTAGCTCCTGCTGCAAGAAGAGAGGATTGGCTAGCAAGCTTTCAAGAAAGATTGAAAAGGTTTCAGCGACACTCATAGGAACCAAATATCTTTTCCAATAAGGGTCCTCTGGATTTCCAGAAGACCCGTGAATGGCGTGTCCAAACTCATGAAAAACACTGACAAAATCACTGAACGGGGATACAGGCTTATATACAACTCGGACATCAGTTGGGATTTTCACACCGAAACAAAATGCAGAAGGGGATTTCTTATCACGGTTTTCGTTATCCACCTTAATTTGAGCAAATTCTTTTTCAAAGCCCCATTGGTTAAGTACGTTTTCTACAACCTTCAACGGATTCTTCCTTTCGAAGAAATCATTCAGAGGTGAATATACTCGCCCACGGGCGACATAGAAATCATCATAATACTCAAAGGTATCTTTGTCAAGGATTTCAGGCGCAAAATGTTCTGCGGCTACTAAGAATGGTTTTCGTGCCCCATCACCCAATGAGAAGATGAGGTCAATTAATTTCTCATAAGTAAGAAACTCCTTTTCCAAATAAGCCTCTAATGGGGAAGAATCATAGAGAGAATAGACTTGACGTGAAATATTGAATCTTTTAATGATAAGAGGGGCTAATTCTTGGATTTTCGTAACAAAATCATTGAATACTCTTTGCCGATCGCTTGGGCTTGAGGATAGAGCATTAAACTGTCTCCAAGACCCCCAATTGACTGGTTTTTCATTAAAATGAAAATCTTTTGTAGAAATTAAGGACATTCGTTTTTCATATATTTCTAAAGATAATGGTAATTTTCGAGCTTTCGCAATTGTATCAATAGAGTCTAAATAGAAAGCTCTAGGTTCTTCATATGAGCTTAAGAACTCAGAACTTAATCCCACCAATGTTTCAGATACACTATTCATAAGATTTTTATCATATGAAAGCCCTGCGGTTTGATTATATCTTTGCTCGCTCAATTGAGTAAAATATTTTTCAAACTCTGCTCCTAGATCTTCTATACTACGAACAGGGGTACTCACTGCATTCACCTATGTATCATTAACTTCTAACGCAAGTATCAGATGAAAATATCAGTAAGATAATCAGTTTTAAACAATGAAAAATAATAGGTTTTAAGTCCTACGTTGCTTTTTAAGAAAAATAGTCGTGTTATAATCCAGGATGATGTCTTTTTATGAATTCGAGCTTTAGTCATAAAAAGACTCGACTTTTCGCAGCTATCTTCTTTTCTGAATTGGATTTTAAGCAAATCCATTTTCTAGTTAACACATTTGTTAAAATGATTGATAGAAAAGAAAACCTCTTTCTTAACCTCGACGTAAGCCAATCCATACTACAATCGGGTAGATCATTATTGCAAATCGTGCGATCAATGATATCGTGGGATCTTGGACATTAATTATTTCAACTGTAAATCCAATAGATAAAAACGCCTGACCGCATGCTAAAATAAAAGTTTGTTTCCACCGAGGCATACCTCTTCTATATAATGACAGGGTCAGATAAAAGAATAATACAACAATCATCCAGAGATTTGGAAATAGAAAAATATAACCAATTATCTCGAATAGATCCTCATGTTGCGGTTGCCAATCACCCGCGATTTCAATCCACTGGAAAGGAGCGACGGTATATACAACAACCCAAAGAGCGAGCATTATCGCTGGGATGATTAAAAGTTTCTTATATTTGTCAGGAAAAAAGCTTTGAGTAAAAAAACATGCAGAAAAAATTGCTGATGCTGATGCTACCCAAGCAATGAAAGCGAAAAGCATAGACAGCCAGAAAACATCAATGTCATTCAGACTAAAAGCAAGAAAACTTTTCATAGGAGGAGCTTGAGCTGGTGTAACACCTGAAACTATCAATAATACTTGTTCAATTAAAAGGGAAACGAGAGCTAAAAAACCGAAAAGTAGAATTAGACTCATATACAATGTTGAATTACGTCTTGTTCTGCGCCAAGAATTTAGTAGGTATAAACCGAGCAATAAAAACAATATTACGGCTATAACGATAAAAACCACACCTAGGAGTTCAAGGGGGGAATCAAATTGACTTATCGCCAAATTTCTCACTTCTAAGATTCTTTTTCAACATCTCACGTAGATAAATTTCCTCTTTCTTAAAATTTTCTTTTAGTATTTCTTTTAGTTTTACTTGTGTTCCCTTTTGTAATTCTTCTGTTGTAATATTAGGCAAAAAAAAATCAATTTCAATTTCAATCAAAGAGTAGAAACCACTCTTAAAGAGACGTTTTTTAGCCCCTCGATTGACCGCAGCTCCTTTAGTAACATTCTTATATTATTAATCCTGTCCCTAATAATCACAATCTCCAAGCATTCTTCTTTATTCATATGAAAATGCGATGAATAATTCACATTAGATTTATGCTGAGCTTCGATATACTGTTGAACTGTTTTACCATCGTGATGATCGTACACAACAGAAATTATTACAGTCAATTCAGAAGTGTCAGAAAAACTATCTATGACTTTCTCTGATTCAAAAAAGCTTTGTAAGGCATCTCTAATCATCTGAGATTTGTTTTTATATCCTAGTTCTTTAAATTTTACAGATATTAACTTTTTAAATTTTGGTTCACATGAGAACGTGATAGTTTCCCGAATTCCTTTCTGGTCCATCTTAATGCCTTCTAAATTCTTATACTGGAATGAAAAATATATTTCTTTTGTTTTATCTGTTTTGAAACTCTTGCTGTTGAAATTCATTGAAAGATAAGAAATCCCCTTCAATTTTACCTTGTTTCATCAACAAAAGTCGATCAGCCATTTTCATTACATCTACATCGTGAGTGATTACTACTATTGTTCTTTTATTTGTAAGTGACCGAATAGTCTCAATCATTCTAGGTTTTGTCCATGGATCGATTCCAATCGTCGGTTCATCTAATATCATTAATTTCGGTCTCATAGCTAATATACCGGCTAAAGCTACCTTCTTTTTTTCACCAAAAGATAAATTAAAAGTCATTTTTTCTTTCAGATGGGTAATTTGAACCTCTTCTAAAGCATTCTCCACCCTAACTTGAATTTCCTCTAAAGGAAGTTGCATATTTTTGGGGCCAAAAGCAACATCATCATAAACCTTAGGAAAGAACATCTGTTCATCAGGATTCTCAAAAACCAACCCTACTAATTTTTGAATCTCTCTTCTATTCTTTTTTGATATTTGCTTGTTAAATACAATTATCTGTCCTTGCTGTGAAAGTAATTGTCCATTAAAATGCTTCATCAGAGTTGTTTTCCCAGAACCATTAGGACCAGCTATAATCGTAAGGTTATTTCGGAAAAACTTGACAGAAATGTTCTTTAATACTAATGATTGTTTTCGAGAATATCTAAAGGATAGATCATGCACCTCTAGAATGATATCATTATTAGAGAATTCCTCAATCTGATTATCTACTAGACTATTCATAATAAGCCCTTCAAACACATAATTGGGGATATTTGGCCCATAATCATAATTATTATCGTAATAAAAGCTATCAAAATAAAGAATAAAATCCCCTGGATTGTCCATGGATAGTGTGGATGCATTAATTTACCCGAAAACCCCCTTGCGGATAATGAAGCAGATACCCATTCTGCTCGCCTTAATGATCGAGCTAATAAGCTTCCGATGATATTACCAATAATTTTCAATGATTCCAAATTCATTCGAAGCCTTTCTCCATACAGACGATTTGATCGTGCCTCAAGAATCCGATCAAGCTCTTCTTGCATAAGGAAGAAGAATCGGTAAGTAAAAAAAGTCAGGCTTGTCAAAAGTTCTGGCATTCCAAGATCGTCTAAACCATAAATAATTTCAAAAAAATCAGCTTCAGAATTGATAAGTATTAAGACAAATATGGCAATCAAAAAACTACGTAGTCCAGAAAATAATGCAAAAGACAAATTATTATGTACTGTAGTGTAAAATACACTTTTATAAATAACAGGAGACGGATTAAAGGAGAAAAAAGAAACAATTGTCAGTGATGTAATTATTGGCAGAGTAGCCAGACTATATTTTAAAAAAGTCCTATTAGGCCGTAAAATGAGTAAAAATAGTACACATACCAAACAGAACCAGAAAAGCTGGTTCAGATCTACGAGAAATGAACACGCCAGAACAACAAGAAGCGTTGCGATAATTTTACTCCGAACATCTATTTTAAGTCTGTGAACTGAATGATTTGTTTGTTTCACTTGTTGGAGGTAGGGAATTGTCAAATCTGATCCTCAAAATAGAAAAAAGGAGGGAATACTATATTTTCCATTAAGGAGATATTTCTTCTTTACGTTGCTTGAAAATGAAGTATAGCACAAAAAAGATTCCAAATACAACAAACACGCCAATTAAGCCTGAAAATATGGTAGAAATCAAATCATTTCCAAAAATTTGATGTAAGACGGAGCCTTCTGCTCCGTAATCTGTTAAGAACCCTAGGTCAAATGATTCGCCTTCTTCAGCACCGTGATCTTCTAATGCGGCCTTTTCAAGGCCATCTGGATTAGGATCCGCAAATGGAGATAAAATCAATAAAACGCTTAAAAGCACAATAATTCCGATGACATATTTCTTATTAAATTCCATTTACTTCACCTCTGAGTTCCAGGTAACTGAAGAGAGGGTGTATCTATTTCAATAAACACATCCATTTCAATATAGTTAAAGTAGAGCACAATGACTGTTGAAATGATACCTTCACCAATTCCGATCAGAATATGGTAGAGAAGAATCGTTGGTAATGCCACTATCAGCGGGATTGCTGAAGGACTGACAAGAATTGGTACACCAATTTCGATTGCAGCAAAGAAGGAAGCAACCACAACAGATAAGAATGCTCCAATGAAAACACCACCATAATAGCGACTCTTATTTTCTTCAGGAGTCACATTCAACATGAGATATCTCAATACAATGTATCCTACAAAAACTCCAACTATACCCATGTTGAAAATGTTTGGTCCTAGTGCTAAGATACCACCATCAGCAAAAAGCAGTGCCTGGATCAGCAGAACGACAGCTATAACTAAAACTGCACCCCATGGTCCAACGATGACCGCAGCTAAGGCTCCACCAAGCATATGGCCAGATGTTCCTCCAAGAATGGGAAAATTGAGCATTTGTGCTGCAAAAATGGTTCCACCTAAGACTGCCATATACGTAATTCGGGTTGGATCATGTTCACGCAATTTATTTAGAGAAACTGCAATTACAACTAATACTATAATCCACGTAATTAGTAGGAAAGCAGGATCTACCCAACCATCAGGAATATGCATTTTCATTTCACCAATGAGATTTTATGAGAAATTAAATCTATATAGAAGTTCATTTTGAATAAGGACTCCAAGATATATATGTCTTACAGTAGTGGGTGATTTGTAACAAATAGTAGAAGTCAATCCTTTGAGAATATTGAGGCTTGAAATCCTTAATGTCATTTGAATTTAGACTGAAAACCAAGAAGACCGATTAGTTTTCTACTATAATCCTTCCATCCAGTCCATAAACCGACTGGAGACAGCCTGTAGGAGTAATTCACGAATCAGTGGATTTCTTTGAGCACCAATTTCTGCAGCTACTTCGATTAAATCTGGATCAAATTTTTTCTGAATCTGATCAATTTTACTTGCCCTTACTTCCTCTGAATCTGAATAGACATCAATCAATAAGCTAGCTACTTCTAGAAGCCTCTCTGTGTGAGTTCTAACAATATCACTGGCGCTATCTGGGTTTTTTCGTATTTTTTTGATCACAGCTTTTGAAAAACGACATGGTGTACCTTGTCTCACCTGCTTTTTATCGATGTCAATTAGGGTTTCTTTGGGGTAATTCTTAGCTAAATCTTTACTAATACCTATTATATCCGCATATGAGGGGTCAACCAAGGTAGAGGTGTAGCTTACTTTACGTGAAGTGAGATGGGGAGCAAACATATCTAAGCTATGAACTATAAGGTCAACTAAAACATTAGATTTGCCAGTTACAAAAACAGGAATGCCACGATAGAGAGCGCCCAATGCCCGATCTTCGTTTTTCTTAATTTGAGATAAAAAGAAATCAATGCTTCCACCCTCCTTCTTTTCAGATAGGGTAACCTTTCTTTCTACAATTTCAATTTCCATTGTAGTTTCTTTCTCTGTGACTCGCCAACTATTAAGAACATTTACTAATGTCTTGGGAAATGCTCCAGAGTACACATAATTCTGTTTAATTTGTGTAGCTAACTCCTCTGCTTTAAATTTCAGAAAGGGAACCTTATTATATAAAAACACTTGCTGATCTTGGGGAACTATATACGACAATGCGGCTACACAAGTCGGTTCCTCAGGATTAGATTGTTGAACTTGAAATAATAAAATGAAACCTAGTTTCTTTAAAGCTGAAAATGGGAGAATGGCCTCAGCAGTTTCTAATTCACTACTGGTCATCATAGATAGCGTCATCTCTGATCTACGAGTGATATGTACTGCTTCTTGCTCACTTAGGCCTGTGTAGTAAATAGGAACGGATCCTTTCTTACGATCAAAGACACTAAACAAAATATTACGGTCTTTCAATATAAATTCACTTCAAAATATTGTTCACAGTTGGTTTTTTTCGATCATGAGATCTGTTGCTTAAAAGATTCAACTTATTCTTTAAAGCAATTTGTTAATTAATTGAGAATTGAATATGATTTATCAGGATGAAGTTCGAAGTAAGGACTTTTTTTCGATTTATTCAACTTAAAGAAAGACAAATTCTAGGAATCAAGACATTAATAGCAATTTTGATGATAGGAAATTTCTTGGGAGCTGTTATTGGTTTTTTTTACTATTTTAATGTGATTGGTCTTACTCAGTATTCCCCCATCCTGTGGATATTAATCCCTGATTGTCCAATGGCCGTATTATTCTTAATGGGGGTATATACTCAGAAAGAAAATCAAAATTTTGCCAATTATAATTTTTTCGTCTTCATCCAAGGTATTCGTGGAGCTATTCTAACTTTTCTTATGATTACTTCTTTTGAATCGATAGACATTGAAATTGTTGTTATTGGTCACTCTCTTTTAATAATCCAAGCCATTTTCATTCTCCCACTATTGGCTGATATGGAACTGAACAAAGGAACTATTATTGTGATTGGAATTACGCTTTTAAATGATGTATCTGATTTTTTTGGTTTATTTGGATTATTCTATCCCACATTAGCTCAGCTTCCAACAATTCAATCCATGTTTCTTTTCTTTGTTGTTACAATTTTCGGATTAGACTTAATCCTTATCCTTATAGGGATTGGATTTACTAAACTTATGGAAAATACAGGAATTTCATCAAACGTAGCTTAATCAAACCATAAAGTACATCTATAATCATAAGCATAACAGTGATGAATCTCAACTACGATTGTGAGAGAAGACAAATGACTAAACAAAAATACAGTACACCTCTTGCTCAAGCAATAGCTGAGGCCTATGTAAAGGGTGAAGGTGACGAAGATCTAGAACCGATTGTGCTAGTTGATGAAAATCGAGACCCAATTGGTCGTATTAATCCCAATGATGCGTTGATTTTTGCTAATATCCGTGGGGAACGAGAAGTTGAGCTAACTCTTGCACTAACAGAAAAAAAGTTTGACAAATTCGCAATAGAATCTCTTGACCTTTGTGTTTCAACTATGATTGAATACCATCCTGATCTTCCTGTACATGTTGCATTCCCACCAACATCCAATCTTGATAATACTTTGACAGAATTTCTCACTAAACAAAACAAACGAGTATTAAAATGCGTTGAAAGCGAAAAAGCAATTCATTTGACCTATTTCTTCAATGGAAAGAAGCATCCGAAATTTGATAATGAGGATCGAATCATAATCCAATCTCAGGAAACTGAAAATCTTTCCGAGTTTCCTGAGATGAAAACTCTGGAGGTAGCTAACTCTACAATTGCTGCTATGGAAGAAGGACAATATAATCTAATTGTTACTAATTTATCCCCTTGTGATGTCATGGGGCACATAGAAAAAAAGGAAGTCGTTGGGAAAGCAATACACGCGGTTGATGAACAACTTGAAAGGATAACTTTTTCCGCGCTAGAGACCGACTACACAGTTCTTGTTACTGCTGATCACGGTGTTGCAGAATCGTGGCTTTATCCTGATGGTTCCATTGATACAGGCCATACATCTAATCCTGTCCCCCTTCTAATTATTTCTGAGAATGAAAATGAATTAAAGCTAAGGGGTGATGGTTCCCTTGTGGATATTGCACCTACAATATTAGATATTATGGGATTAAGTAAGCCTCAGGAAATGGAGGGAGAAACTCTTTTGATTGGTGAAACACGAAAAACATGTCAACGTGTTCTGCTCCTAATCTTGGATGGTTGGGGATACAATCCCGATTCATATGGTAATTTATTTATTGAATTTGGAACTCCTAATATGGACAAATTAAAGACTCATTACCCATTTGCGACATTGATAGCTTCAGGTCCCCGTTTAGGGATGCCAGAGGGAACTGTTGGTAATAGTGAGATCGGTCATCTCCACATGGGCGCAGGAAGACGGATAATCAGTGATCGTGTTAAAATTTTCGAAGATATTGAATCAGGGGATTTTTTTAAAAATAATGCTTTTTTAGAAGCAGTAAATCATGCAAAGACAAATGAGACTGCTTTACACCTCTTAGGGATCATCAGTTTTTACAGTTCACATGGATCGATCAAATACCTCGAGTCACTCATGGAGCTCGCTAAAAGAGAGAATCTCTCAAAAGTCTTTTTACACGGAATGCTTGGAAGAAGGGGTGAAAGACCAGAAGCAGGAGCAGAATATGTGAACAAATTGGAACTAAAAGCGCAAGAAATGGGGAATGTTGACGTTGTTTCAATCATTGGTCGACATTGGGCACTTGATAGAGAAGAGAATTGGGATCGTATTCAGAAGACCTATAATTTGCTAGTTTATGGTAAAGGTAATGAAGCTCAACTTTCTAAGTCAATCTAGTGAACTTAAAAAAGTTCTAATATGTAAGAAAAGTTTTGGAATGCTTTCATAGGAGCGAAGCGTGAGTTTTTCAGATGTATTCCCAGCTATCATTGCTGATATAACTCTGTTTTCTTCATACAACCCTAAAACTGGTTTATCAAATCCTAAAGTATATGCGATCTCATAACCTACCCCCAAACTAGGAATCGACACTTCAGCAATCAGAACATCACACTCATCAAGCCAATCGATGTCTTGAGTGTAAATCTCTTTGTCTGACATTGTTTCTTCAATTTCAGTTACGTTAGCAGAGGCAACGTGGTGAGTTAAGACAGTATGACCATTTTCTTGTAAATACTCATTGATTGCTTGATAGTTTGCCTGCAGCGAACGACCCCCACGAATCGCTGCAGATAAATATATCTTCATTTAATCGTCTCCTTTTTTCCTTTGATGACCAAGTAAAAGAGTACAATATTGTTGAACCTTTTTATCAGTAGTTTTGTCAGCTAATAAAGACATAATTTCCATTAATTTTCTTTTATCTACCATTGAAATTTGATTCTCTTCACAAAATGCTTTTATGCGTTGATCCAAGATAGGATTGGAATGTAATAGCGCTGCAAGTATTTGGAAAACAGTAGTATCTGTACGCCCTTTCCTCAACGCTTTAAGGGTTTTTTCTGAAGATTTATGAAACTTACCTGATCTATACAAAGGTATGATTATTGGAAACCAATCTGAAGCTCTAGTCTTCATCCAATCTTGAATTTCCTGAATGTCGTTGATTCGTTCTTCCCAATACTTTTTGAATTGCTCATTAGGAAATCCTAACTTTGGCCAGGTTTGAATTTTAGCAATTAACTCTAGATATTCTTCATAACGATCAATTTGAGCCTCTCTGTCTCGTATGGCGAACTCTAACGTGCCTAATACAAAACCTGCGGAAAATTGTTCTAAGGAATACTTGAGGTTCTCTCTAAAAACCACGTCTTGAGCTTGGGTTAAGATGTCACGATTTTTTTTCAAGATTTCGAGTGAATTCTTTGGAATTTCTCCTTGATGTTGGTCAAGATAGTCGAGAGCCCAGAAAAGAAACATGGCCTCATCTTGGGAATGTGCAGACCGGATAAACTCAGATAATTCTTCTGAGCTCTTTTTGAGAAGTGTTATTTTGACTTGTTTAAAATCAACCTTGGGTTTAGCCAAAATCTAACATTTCCTTGGCTTTGTAAAAAAGGAAGAGGAAGAAGGTTTTCTTAACCAAGTAGCATACGATAAACATCTTTTGGATCGTGGTCGCCGGGAGCTCTGATTTTAAATCGAATTTCGACCTTTTGACCAGGTTCTACGGCACTATAGACCCACTTCATGGCTTTCCCATCTTTTACAGAGGCATGTTCTTCGAATCCAACAGGGGGATCTTCTTCAGTATCAGATGCAAGCTCGAATCCCTTTGGTAGAAAATCACTCACTTCTACATTTTGGAGCACTGCGGATCCATCATTGGTTCCGCGGATAACAATTTCATATTCATTCAACGCATCACTCGCAGTAGAGCGTACCATTTTGCCAATCTTAAGCTTGCGTCGTTTATGTACAACTGTAATTGGGCCTGCCTCCGCCTCTGTCGTAACAGGCTTTATTGGTGGGAAAATATTAGCTAAAACTGTTACATTCCCTTGAAATTCTTCTTCTGGTTTCGCTGTGGCGAAGAAAGGGTATTTAACTGTGATTTCTTCATCTTGTTTAAGTGTCCCAAGAGTGGAGTCTCCAAGGTGCTCTATTGTAAGAATGACGTTTTCCTCAGTAACTTCTAACTCAAAATCGGAGTCAGAAAGCTGTTGTTCACCTTTTGAAATCTCTACCCTATCCTTAGTAGGTGCTTCAAACCCACTGGGAATTTGGTCTTGTAGTTGTAGATATTCAACTTCCGTACTTCCAACAGATTTAATTGTGTTTTCAGTCATAATCTCAGTTCGTCTAAAGGAGGGTATTGTCATCGGTGTGAAACTTTTTGTTGCTTCTACGTTGAGAAAAGGTAACTCGTAGCCTGGTAATGTACATTCAGCTATGATCTCGGAATCAAAAAGGTACTTTACAGATAAATCGAGTTCACGGCCAAATTGGGGGATCACTCCTTCTTCTTCAACAGTAATCGTCCAGGGATCAAGGGAAAATGTTTCTCCAGGATCAATAGAACGTTCCTCTTCAGGAAAATCGCTACCAAGCCATTCGAGCCTAATATTTCCTTCATCAAGAGGCCCTTCGTAAATACGAACTTCTTTAAGATCCATCTCAAATTCTGAAGTATTTTCTAAGTCAAATTTACAATCAAAATCTCCAGGGTTTTCCTCTTGCTCATCACGAGAAATGAATTGGAATACAGATGATGATCCAGAAATAGTCTCGAGATTCAACCCAGAAAGACTTTTTTCGAGACTGTGGTAAGTGACTACTGTGTCTCCAATGCTGTACGGTTCACTTGTGTCTTCTGGTAAAGTAAGTTTCATTTCACAACTTGCTTTGCTGCTTCCTTGGGCTGGAATTTCATCGAGTTTCCATATAACCATGTCTCCTTCCTTTTCAAATACTCCTTGATCTGTTTGAAAGTCATCAACAGTTGTGGAAGTATCAAGAATATGCTTCTTCACAACAATGTTTTGCATTTTCCAATCGAATTCATTGGTTAGCTCTATAGTAAAACGCATTCCTGCTTCAGTACCTCGTGAAAAGGTAGGAGGTGAATCAGGTTTTTCTAAATCCCAAAAACCTTCGGTGATCTTTAATCGTGGTGCTTCTACTTGAAAATTAAAAGATATAGCTTTTGTTCCCTGTGGGTCCAACTCTTTTATGCCAAAAGAATTGCCGAATACAACAGTTTCCTGATCTTCACTTCGATCAAAATCCACTTCATCCACACCCTCTAAGAATGCATCAATACCCCATATTCTATCATTTTTACCGGTATTCTTAACCACAACTTTTCCCTGAGTACTTAATGAATTGATTAATTCCCCTTCTTCATCAATGAGATTGTTTTCACGATCTATCCTATAATTTAAGGTCTCCTCTATTCTCACATGAAGCCCGGCTTGCTTCGCTTCATGTCCTTCCAGTGCCCGATAATCTTCTCGGGCTCGTTCTGCATCTGTTTCAGAAAATGAGGTCTCTGGGAGAGAAGATCCTTTATCTCGAATGGCTTTTGCAGCATCTTTTGCTTTACCTCTTACCCCACGATCCTTATCATCTTTTTCGATTTTCTCTAAGACTGAAATGGCTTCAGGATCATTCAATTTCATGATTGAATCAATAGCAGCTTTTCGAACATCTTTATCATCATCTCTTCGAGCTGTTTTTAGCAATGCACGAAGAGATTCTTTTGTTCTTTCACTTCCAAGCGCTATAGCAGCTTTTTCACGAGTATTTTTATCTCTACTTTCTAATTGAATTATTTTTGACAAATTTACCACCAAACCAACTATGAACCTAACATCACTAAGTATAGACAATTCCGGTAGATATTTTTATTATTTTAGTAAGTTCCTTTCAATAGAGGTAGAATAGACTAAGTAGTTTTTGAAGCCAACAAAAAAAATAGAATTGAAGAATGGCATCAATGGTATAACTTTTTGGCTTTGGTTTGCCATAAAATCAATCGTTTTTGTGAGAAACCTGTTTTTATCACTAATTCTTCCAAGTTAGTCTGAATCAAATCGTTTATCGTTGCTATTCCTGCAGCGTCTAATCGTTGAGCTGTTTTAGGACCAACCCCTGGAATTGAAGTTAAATCATCAATCTTTGTTGGAACCTTGGCCAAAGTAACCAACTTGTCTGGTTGACGACCAACCAAAATCGCTGCATTCTGTCTCCATTTGTTATAAGAAGTTTCACTAGCTAATCCTTTCATTGTAGTAAAAGATGAATTTAGTAGATCTTGGACAATCATAATTCCCCGTTGTCCTAATCTTTGTGCAGTTTTTACCCCAATCCCTTTAACACTAGTAACTGGTTGATTTAAGGGATCGATTGGTATTGGTTCAATGACCTTGGCGGGGGCAATAATCCTCCCCACAGAAGCGAGGAGTTTTTCTAATCGAGCTCTTGATGTTCTCAACGTTTTTTGAAGAGTTTCTAGGTCATCAAAGTCCATTAGATCCGATTTGGATTTAATTCCAAGCTGAGCTAGCTTTTCTACTGTTTTCTGTCCGATCCCCTCTATTGACAGAAGATCGTCAGGTATGATTTCAATCTGTTTATCGGGAGGTAGTGTGACTATCTCAGCTTCCTGGCTAAGGAGGATTTCCGCATCTTGGAGCATACGAGATAATTTAGAATCAGTTACACGCATATTTTCCGCTAAAGAAACACGATTTGGATAATACCAAAAATCAGATAGCGAAAAGATCTGTATTTTCGCTAACCGATCCGCATAAGTCTTACCAAGACCTTTAATAGCTGTAACAGGTGTTTTACTCACAAAAGCTGGTTGATCTGTAGAAGCCTCAATGGAAGGTTCCATAACAGAAATATCTTGGCTAATAACTTCTTCAGATATTATTTCATCACTGGTAGGAACAACAACGTGTTCTTCAACGATTTCTAGAACCATAGGTGCAGCGAAAAGCATCGGAGGCTCAATTCTTTCATGATGTTCTACATAAAAAATCTGGCTAAATGAACCAGTATCACATTCCATCTGGATCTGCCACACACCGAAATGTTCATCACGGATTGTATGTGGGATAGGCCAATCTAGGATAATTCCCTCATTTGAGCCTTTCCCATATCTGTTCAATCGAGAATTGCTGCGATGGTCTAGAACTTGCAGACGGTAATGGTTTGGAATCTGATCACCAAATTTCACATGAATGTGAATTTTTTCTCCTGGAACAAAAGCAAAAACTTTATGCATTGGATCCTTTGTTTTCCGAATGGAGATCGTGGACATACTTATGACCAATTATTGGTTCAAAAAAAAATCTATCGAATTTAAACTTGATGATTGTTTTCCATGAAAGTGATCAATTTTTCGTTTGTTTTGTTATTGTCTTCTAAATCTTTGTTATATTCATGAGAGGACTTTGTTCGAATCCAAACCAATAATATCACCAGGATACTTGCTCCTACAAGTGTGACTAGTGTTGTTACTAAAAATGCGATTTTAAAAGCCAATATTTCATCTGTACCTCCCACAATGAGGACATCAGTAATTGGCCCAGTAATTAACGTTCCTGCTAACCCCCAACTAAGAAAAAATGTAGCATTAAATACACCAAACAATTTTCCACGATCTTTGGGAGCGATCAAGCTTGAAGCGAAGGCATATGATGATGCCATTATGATTACTTGAGCGGCTCCTCGCAAGAAGCTTGCAACGAAAATTAGACTCAAATCTGTTGAAATCGCAAATAAAAAAAGAGAAATTACAGCCGTTATTGCTCCTAATAAAATCGTGTTTCCATTACCTAGTTTAAGGCCTATCCTCCCAACGATTAAACCTAGTAGAATTATAGCTACTGATTGGGTGTTTATCACATAGGATAAAAGTTCACTTGAGACTGCAAAACCTGATGGAAGGTACAAATATTGGGGTAAGATTGTAGCAATACTATTTCTGCCAAAATTGATCAATGTTATAGCAATGAGAAAAATGAAGAAGATATGTGTGGAGGAAGTTGTAGCACTAGCAAAATGAGGTATTTCCTCCTTGTAAGGTTCAAGATCGGGTTCGGACTTATATCTTACACCACCTTCAGGAACAAATAACATGGGGATTGTTGATAGAAGCATGACAAATGCAGCAACATAGAACAGACTACCCTCGAAGAATCCCCACCCATTGTATTGAAGCTGTAAACCATCATATAGTAAACCACCGATCCATACCCCAAAAATACGACCTACTCCACCAACACTTGAAAGCTTCCCCTGAATTGCATTTCTTTCCTCATATGGAAACAAGTCAGAGATAAGAGCGCTCCATCCTATATTTGACATAGACCAAAAAATCTCGACAATTGAAAGACCAATAATAATGATCCAACCAGCAACAAAAAGCGTGTTGACTAATCTATGAGTAAAAAATACGATTATTGTTCCAATTCCAGCAAGAATCTCCCCCAAAATTACAAAAGAACGACGTAATTGATATTTATCTGATAAGACACCCCAAACAAACATCTGAAAACCGACATTAATGATCATTGGGATTGACGCAAACAGTGTTGTTTCAGTGACACTCATTCCTAAGAAATACCTAAGGTAAATAGACAAATAACTGTAAAAAAGCCCCCGACGAAACATTGCGAGACCTTGGAATGATGATAGACCGAAAAAGATTCGTGGAGAACGAGTAATTCTTGAATCCAAAATTAATTTCCTCCTGTCGGCGAATCTAATTGAACCAAGATTTGATAAATTTGTTTCCAAACTTGCTTGGGTGAATCATCTCCGTCAATTTGATACCAATGTTTCCTCATTGTTACACCCCGCATCTTCCAGCGCATCTTCTTTAAGCGCGATAAACTTTCAAACATTTCCTTTTTTTCACCACGTTTTGAGATCCGTTCTTTAGCAACTTGGGGTGTCACGTCTAGAAAGAAAAAGTATCGGCTAGTAGGTAAGAAACTCGAGAAAAAATTGTAGCCAAATATTACGAGAGGTGTGGGGAGGTAACAAACTCCTAATAAATAGCGAGAAAAGATAATAGCTTCATCCTTTTTATGACGATAAAACTTGACCAAACTTCTGATGACATCAATAGAATAGAAAAAAGCAGCTTTAAAATGACCTTTTTTTCCTCCCTCTTCTAAAGCTCGTTTAGCAAGACGACCAAATGGATTGTCACTTGAAGGATGACTTCTAATACGAACTTTCAAACCTTTATTGAGATAGTAACGAGCAATTAGCTTTGCCTGAGTATCTTTGCCACAACCATCTCCTCCGTCTACAACAATAAAAACAGGACATTTCTTTTGCCTTGATCCCCTATTGTTTTCCATTGATTGTCAGGGCGAAATTAATAATCCGAGACTTTTGAATATTTCTTCATTATGGATCGTGTAAATTTCGAAAAGAATTTCATTCTGAATTTTGCTAGATCAGGGCTCTAGGTAAGGTGTTTTAATACATCAGAAGAGAAATGA
Source organism: Candidatus Hodarchaeota archaeon (assembly GCA_016839625.1). Taxonomy (GTDB): domain Archaea; phylum Asgardarchaeota; class Heimdallarchaeia; order Hodarchaeales; family Hodarchaeaceae; genus Hodarchaeum. The sequence goes on along the minus strand of JAEOTY010000306.1, from coordinate 3,351 downwards.
CAATAAAAGTAGCTCAATTAAGTTGTGAATCTTGTGGAACCATTTCAAACCTTATTGAAAAGAAATTACGGAGTGTTTTACCCATTCTTAAAACAATCCCAAAAATATTTGAAGGAATTCTACAGCTTTCGAGTTAACGGATCTAGCTATGTAGTCTTCTCCTTAGTAACCAGAAACTACGATCAAAAGTACAATAGCTACGAATTTCTGGAAATTTCACTTCATAGTGACAACTGACATAAAGGAGCTAAGAAATATAGCGAATTATGAGGCAAATTAAGTGGTAAGAAAAGGAAAAGGAAAACGTGAACCAGGAACCGAAATTGTTAGGCGGACGCGCTATCCTAGAGGAGCCGAAGTAATAGGTGTTGTTATTCGAAATTTGGGTGCTCGAAGAATGGAGGTACTTTGTAGTGATAAAGTGAAACGCACAGCACGTATTCCAGGACGATTTAGACGAGGGTACAGAATCAGCGTGAATGACGTTGTGATAGTTGAACCATGGGCGGACCTAAAGGGTGACAAAGCCGATATCACGTACAGGTATCGAAAAAATGAACTTCGCCCGTTATCAAGGAAATATGCTGCAGAGCTAAGGGAACTTGAGGTTGAAATTCCCAGAACTGCACCAACATTTCCTGAGGGTAGAAGATAAGAGAATGGTCAGTTATAACAACAAACATTAATTGAGTTTACGATAAGAGAGGGAAAAAGACCTACAAAAATTTCAGTTCAAGTAAAAACCCTAGTATTATATCTTTTATAATACTAATGAATTAACCGAATCTAGTAGAATGCTTTATTATCAACATACTATTTAAAAGGAATATATGGATATTAAAATGGAACCTATCAAAATTCTTGCCCATAGAGGTTATCTTGTCAACAACGAACCAGAGAATTCTATTCTAGCCTTTCAAACTGCAGCATCTTGCGGTGCTGACGGTTTTGAATTTGATGTTCATTTAACTTCAGATAAAAAATTCGTTTGCTATCACGATGATACACTCGAAAAAATAGGTCGTCCTGAAGCCATTAAAGATCTCTCAAGTAAAGAACTTACATCCATTGAGCTTACCACAGGAAACATGATTCCTTCTCTTGTTGAAATACTTGAATTATTCGGGAACAAAGTCACACTAAATATAGAAGTGAAATCCCAAAAAAAGGGAGCAAAAGAATTAGTTGAACTTATCCACCAGTATAATCTAGACCCTGCAAAACTTATTGTCTCCTCATTTCACCATCCTCCTCTGAAAGACATCAAATCCCTTGACTCAAGTATTTCGACAGGTCTTTTATGTGGCTTCGCAAGGGGACAGTTAAAAATTGCTCAGAAATTAAAATGTGACGCTCTACATCCTTTCTATGATGTGATCCCAAAGGGATGGATCAAAGCTCCTCATTGGTTACTCACAATTCTCCATAAACACTATGCTCATAAGAGCTTTGAGAAAGCAGGGAAATTAGGAATCCTAATTAATCCATGGACTGTGAATGATGAGAAATTTTTGAAATTAGCAATCCAGAAGAGAGTAAATAGCATAATTACTGATCAAGTTGAAAAAGCTATTGAATTACGGGAATATTCTTAAAAACGACATCTCTTGCGCTTGATTTGAGAAAACTGTAATCTAAAGTGAATTCTCGTATATCTCCTTGATTATCTCCGATAATTTCTTTTATTTTCGGGTATCACCCAAATTTATAAACTTCAAATATCCTTAATTAGACGGGCACTTTAATTGAAATCAAAAAGCTTTTTTCCGCACCCAGCTCATTGTCTTCATCAACTAGTCCGAAGCACACTTCCCGAGGAAGAATCGAAGGAGATTTATCGTTGTCTGAGGTGTGGCTGTGCTTTTAAGATCCAAATGATCGATTAACGGAATTTATTGAATCACACATTAAATTCTTCTCAACAACATCTTTTGTTTAAGTCACGTCAACTAAGGATTCAATTTTCTCAATAGAATTCTTGAAATATTCTATGCTTTCAACTGATAGAGAAATAGCATTCTGTGGACAAACTTCAACACATCTTCCACAACCTCTACATGTTTCACTGATCACTGCTTTTCCATCTTTTATTTCAATGGCTTTAACGAAACAAACATCTATACACGTCCCACACCCAATACATTCCTCTCCAACCGAGACCTCAACTCCTGGCATTTTCGTGACTTTTGATGATATCTTTTTTGAAACATGTGGGAGAATACGCCATAAGCAACAACAATCACAACAGTTACACACAGTGAGAAGTTTATTTCCTGGACCTACTTTAAGCCAAAATGTATCCAGCTTATTTCGGCCTATTAAATGAACTAAGCCTGCCTCCCGACACTTCCTGATGTGTTCTAGTGCTTCTTCTTTGGAAACTTTTCTTCCCAGTTTCGGATCAATCTTCATTGCTGCCTCTCCTAGAAATAAACAGCCAAGGTCTATTGGATAATGTTCACAAGATGATGCTGAACGACATATACACCAATCCATTATCCAGTGGTAATTAGCGATTTCAATGAAGTGTTCTACAACGCTTGATGGTACAACCATTTCTCCATGTTGCTCAATGGGTTGGTTGATTCTTACTATATTAGTTACCTCATTTTTGGGCAAGTAAATGATGTCATCCTCATGGAATAGCATATAATCCACCACTTTACCCAAAAGGGGCACCCTAGTGAACCTAGCGAAAATAGTTCTTAATGGAAAACCCTTTTTTAGCAACCAGATGAATAATCTTGAGCGAGGCATTTTAATGAATCCTTTAGGGGTTATAATCGGAACAAGAACTTAATCTTTTCCAAAACGATTAGAATTGTTTCAATTTACAAAGTCTTTTAAAGAATACATCATAGAATCAACAGAGCAGTGGCATTAATTACTGATTACTCAATAATTATTATGATTCAACTAGATTTTATCCAAATCTTAATTTTTTAATGATGCTCCATAGAGTGGACATTCTGCATTCCGTAGGAGTTCGAAAGAAGATATGAAGACTATTAAAAATTCAAGTTTAATTATAGTGCTATGTACAATGGTTCTAACAGCCTCTTTAATCATGAACCACAATACAACATCATCTCTAGAATTAAGTAGAAAGTTCGCAACGGAATCAGGAAACTGGACAGAGGGATTAATTATTGATCATACTTGCCTGAATCTTTCTGAAATTCCAGCTAATTGGATTAAAAAAACCCAAGATGAAATAAAACTTCATTATGCCCATACAAGTCATGGTGGCCAACTAACAACTGGCCTCCAAAGATTAGAAAACCTTAATACAAACTATAGTGTTTCTAGAGGGAGTAGTTCCCTCCCCAATGATATTGATAGTTTATGTAT
>JAEOTY010000035.1 GCA_016839625.1 Candidatus Hodarchaeota archaeon | reverse complement strand
ATTGGTATGGAGGTCCCCCTTCTCCTAGTGATGATGAGGATTATGTTGAATTGATGGGTAATCAGAATGGAACATGGAATGTCATTGCTGAAGATGATCTTCGGTTTTATGTCTGTGAGATTGATTACAATACAACAATTATTACTCCTTTCACAAGCGCCACGGGAACTTGGAATTTAGGAAAAGGTGAAGAATTAGCATCGAATGGTAATGATGATCCTGATCTCTATATTATTTTCGATCCCACAACGAACCCTGATCCCACTGAATGGAACATTTCGCTTAGCAATAATCTCGTTAATTGGTATCAGATCAACTCAACCGACATCAGTCCATTAACTCAGAATAATGGTTTAGCTATCAATGTTGATCCGCTTTTTAGTGCTAGGAAAATGATGTCAGCCCAATATATCCGACTAACATTATTACAAGGAAACACGACTGATTTCAAAGAAAGAAGAGTTAATGCGATAGTCTTTCCTTATGTCGCTCGTCCCTTAACTATTGCAGCATCGGTGACATTAGAACCTTTATCGTTTACATATAATGAACCAACCCCAAAAAGCAAGATCATATTTGGTGGCTCTGATGGACGTATCTTAGCTTTCCAATATGAACTCCATAATATTTCGTATTATAAGAAATTCACGAATAAACCCGCAGAGCTCACAGAACTTCCTGCAACTGATTATGGAATTGTGAATCCCTCCTTTCACCAGATATGGGATTCTTTTACTGATGATTTCTGGAATTTAGGAGAAACCATTTGGAGTATTCAAGGAACGCCGAAACAGACCTACATTCCATCATGGAGATACAAAACTGGTGAAACTAAAGAATTTAACGCAGGAACGTCTCCAGGTCTCACGGATTTGCATCATTTAAGTGTGGCTGACATTAGTAAGATCAATAACCCAAATACTGGAGAGTTCATCGTTACTAGAGTTGATGAAAGCATAATTAGAGCGTATAATATTGAAACTGGTGCAGAGATACCCAAAACTGGTGGTGTTGTGGACATATTTTGGTATGTTAATGCCTATTTAACTGGTATAGATAGAGTTGCAACGACTGCTTTTGGTGATCTTTATCAGAATTTCGCAAGCGATGAGCTAATTATCTTTCCCTGGTATAAGGATTCTTTCAAAAAGCCAACCATTTATGACGAATCTCTCTTGCCAAAAATTTATCATTGGAAAGACGCGACACCATCGGAATATTATTTTTACGGAGCAACACCTCCGTATTATACCGTTTTAAGTGACATAGATGGTCAAATGTTCAATTTTCTCGCGGATTCTACTACATATCCTTCAGCTACTATAGTAGACGTTGATAATGATACTTTACAAGATATCATTATATCTAATGGAAGACTGGCTCTATTATGGAATATTGGCACCAACACAAGTCCAAGTTTTAAGTTTGATTTCGACTATTTCAAAGAACTTAATGAACGTGCCCCTCCAAATCCCATCTTTTCACCAAATGCTTGGGATTATGATCAAGATGGAGATTATGATATTACATATTCATATGGTCGCGGATCTGGGGATCTACGTTACGGGATGGATTTTTTTGAAAACTTGGGATCCTCAACGGACCCCCAATGGGTTAGAAACGCTTATGTCATGAAAAATCCAACGACTGACGGATCTTTAAGATTTAACAACTATACTGCTGGTGTCGTTATTCCTTCAAATTCGAATGAGAAATCAGCTGAATCTCTTTGGGTCTGGAATGGTGTACAAGAACACTTAAGAAATCTAGTCGCTGAAGTAGATCAACAAACAGCCTTTATTATTGGTACAAACCCCGAATTATTGAAATTAGAAGTTAATCTGAGACAATCACCACCTGATGCGATCAATTTTGGATATTCACTTCTGAAATCATGGACCAATACAGAAGAGTTAGATGACTGGACGTTAACTCTCACTACTTCCCTTAATTTAGATGGGGATAATAATAGTGAGATCATTGTAAGTGATTTTGATAATAATCTCATTGTATTTGAACATCTCACTGAAAACACCTATAAAAGAGCATGGAAGTCTCAAGATTTAAATCATACAGAAGAAACCACTTATTCTCCGTATAAGTTTCAGGATTTAGAAGGAGTATCTGGTGATTTTAGGAAAACAATATTTGATCATGGGAATTTACTTGTTAGTGGTTTTGATTATGATGAAGATGGAAATGAAGAGTTTATTCTAACTGCTGCACTAAGTCTTTATGTTTTTGAAGCAACTGGATTTAACGATGAGTTTAAATTAATTTTTGAAAAAGACCATCAAGAATTCTTTAATGATTCTTCAATCACACAATTTTCAGCTATAACACTGACTCCAGATTTTGATGGAAGAGGCCCGATGATCGCCTTTGCAGCACAAAATGTTCTTTTTATCCTAAGATATGATCCACAGCTTGGTTGGTTAGAGAGTTTTCAACCCATTTCTGGCTCAGGATTTCAAGGTGTTCCAGGAAATCCGCTAGATCATCCCGATTTAGATATTCGTACTCTGCTATTTGCTGATCTAAACCAAAATGAGAACACTGAGTTGTGGATTGGGGGACAGAACTCGAGTGGTAATGTAGATACAGGTTTCCTATTAGCCTTAGATTCAAATTATGGTGATATCCAGAAAATCTATGACTTTCCAACTATTAATTCTACTGTAATAAATGATCTTGAGACAGCTGATGCGAACTACGATGGAAAATTGGAACTGATCATCGCTCATGGTCATGGTTTAGATATTTGGGAAGTAGATAAAGATCCAAATAATTTCAAATTTAAATTAATGAGCTATGTCTCATCAGATCCGATCTACGGTCAGGAAGAAGTAATTTCACCAGTTTTTAATATTTATCAGTCCCCTAATGGCCTTGCTCCAAGATCACACGAATTGCTTCAGCTCCAAGGAGGAAACAATTACTTTTCAATCTATGGTGTTGAAGAGGATAATCATGATCCTTACAATCATGAAGATATAGGAGTTGTTTTACAGAATACCACTTATGGTAACGGTAGGCTTTTTTATTCAGTTACATCAGACCCAAAAAGCTTAGGGACAATAAAAGATCCAAATTTTCAGGTAAGTCGTGAAAGGGGAGAATTAAAAGACCATGGTGGAGTTTTATACAATGGTCATGAATACAAGTTGATTGATAGCTTCAAGAATTGGGCTGCAGCCAAAGCTGACTGCGAGGCACAAGGTGGGCATCTGGTCACCATTAGTAGCCTAGAAGAGAATATCTTTGTTCATAGTCTATTTGGTTCAATCACAGGATTTTCTTGGATCGGATTGACAGATGAAGTGACTGAAGACAACTGGCAATGGGTGACAGGGGAGCCTGTAAGCTACACTAATTGGACAGGAACACCGAGTACTGACAACGATTATGCGGGAATAAGTTCATCAGATGGAAAATGGGCTGATTTTGACGGCACACAATTGTACCGGTATATCTGCGAATGGGATGACCTATCGTATGAGCCTCGGGATGATAGTATTCTTATAACCGAAGTTTATTATGAAAATGATCTTGATCCAGGTAACACTAGCTACCAGTGGGTTGAACTCTACAATCCAAATTGGTTTGATGTCTCCTTAGTGGGGTGGAAATTAAATACATCCACCCAAAGTGTGTTGTTATGGGGGATTATTCCTGCTTATGACTATTTTCTAATTGTTTCTAACCAAACAGTTTTTGACAGTAAGTATCCCAGTGCACCAGCCTCCTACTCCCCACCAACACCCTTGCAGCTCAATAGTACTGCTGATGAATTAGAATTAGTGAATAATCTGGAAGGTGTCGAAGATGCACTATCTTGGGGTAGTGGAATCTATTGGCCTTTAGAAGCTAATGGCACATCTCTAGTACGGAATCAAACGACTGGATATTTTGAAAGCATAATTCCATTAAATGATGGACTTTTTAGTGATTGGCTAAATACTTCAATAACAATTCTCCCAGGACAAGGAAATTATACTTCAGCTCCTTTAGGATATGAAGTCCGCCCTACGATCACTCAAAGTGAAACAGGTATTATTACTGTCGCATGGATAGCAGGTTATGTGTCTCCAAATGATATTTATGGCCGAACGGTGAATATCCAACAGTTTGATTCGACAGGTACTCCCCTTACACCATATTATGAAGTGGATACACTGAGAAATACAAACGGTGCGACTTCGTCTACCAATTATTATGTAATTTTCAAAGATTTAGCCATTGTAGAAATTGGTGATTTACTCGTTATTGGGTATGTTTTAGATGATATCCAAAAAGTTTCTAATTTCTCAGGAAATCTCTCTGTAAAAGCAATTAATACCACTGATTGGACTATCACAGATATATCCGCTCCAATTGGCATAGATATAAATTATACTTTGTCATCAATTGATTTACTTAAGATTAACGGGCAAATTGGGGCTGTATTCTCTGGTTATTCGAGGAATTCTCTCGGAACCATTAATGAAGAAATATATTTTACTCTCTTGAACAGTACTTATCATAATCAAGGATTTTCAAAGATATTATCTGGTTCAGGCAATTATCAGTTTGTTTCTGCTACTAACATGCCTAATGATCCTAATAGTATCTTTTTAACCTGTGAACATGTTACTGGCTCAATGTCAGAGCTCGTTTCAGTCTTTAGTAGTGATAGTGGAAACAGTTGGTCTCAACAATATGCCTTATTTAGTGCTGATCCCAATTTAGAGGTTCATGATGCTTATGGGTCATTAAGAACCAAAGGGACTAATGCTATTGTTTCTAATCGACAAGTGTTTAGACCTCGTGTCACCATGGATAATACTGGTGGAATTTTCCTTCAATTTGTTTCCCGATTCTTGATAGAAAATGATTCAGATCCAAATTATTCTGGGAATTTAGTTGATTTTTACGGCAATTCTTCACACTTAGTAACCCAACAGTGGATAGGACAGTTAAAACAGGGAGGATGGTTCGAATATACCGATATTTTCAACGTTAGAGACATCGCAGTAGGTGATTCTGATAATGATTTACGTTCAGAGTTATTTATTTCCCATGATTATCGTGTTACTTTACTTGAGATTAATCAGAAGCCCGATGGAACATACAATTACATCCAAAAGTGGCAATACCAACCCCCATTGTTTGTTTCACTTCATCCTGAGCAAGTAAACAGCACTTTTGCTGAATATATCACTCCTGCAGAAGCTAAACCAAGAGAGACAGGAGCAGTATCGATTCTGGATACTAACGGTAATGGTTGGCCTGAGCTTATTTTTTCTGTAAGAGGAGGAGATATCTTTAGTTTTGAAGTTGTTGATCACGAACAGCCAATAAATGATCTTTATGCTATTACAAAGACTATGTATAGCAACGCTACCTATTCTTTGGATAATACTAGTTTATTGATTACAGAGGTTCTTTGTGATCATTCTGACTCCTCTGATGTTAAATGGGTAGAGATTTACAATCCTACCAATTCTCCAGTTTCCCTAGATGGTTGGCGACTCTCTGATTTTTACACTTCTGAGAATAATTTCAATTTAAGTGGAACAATAAATGCGGGTGGGTATTTCCTCGTTGTACAAAATATAACATCATTCCAAACATCTTACCCAGGAGCACCCCCACCCGATTTGGAGTGGATTTCTGAGAACAATCTTTCTATGATTCCTGCAGGAAACACCCTCAAATTGATAGATAGTAATTCAGTAATTATTGATTCTGTATCTTGGGGTTTGGATATACCAGACCAATTGTTAATAGCCACGAATACATCACTAAGAAGATTAGCTCTTATTGATACTGATTCCCACCTTGATTGGGAGACTACTGGAAGCGTGGGAACTCCAGGAACCGATCCTTACTATAATCAGCCATCTAATACAATGGACAACCTTTTAGTTGATGTCAATAAAGACGGTGAATTGGATCTTATTATTGCTGACGGAAAATATGGAAATGGACTGGTTGCTTGGAACTTACATCAAGATTCCTTATTATGGCGTTATCCAGTAGCAGGGTCAATAGGAAAAATCTATTTTCTGAACAATTCCTTGGGTGAAATCATTATGGGAGTTACTTCCAAAGGAGTATTTGGGGTCAGGCTAGATGGAACTCAACGCTATTGGATAGCAGGAGCCTCGTTAGATCCAAGTAATAATCATGCTTTCGCTGATATCAATAATGATGCTATTTCAGACCTTATTGTTGCAACAACAACCAAAATTTTTGCCATTAAGTCAATGTCTGGCGAAATGATATGGAATAATGTGAAACCAGATCTTAATGCAACTGGATATTTTGATCTTGCAGTAGGTAAGATTGGAAATACATCAAGAATTTCTGTCTGCTCAAGCGATTTCTCCACTTATAAACGGGTTAATATCTTGAGAGGTAATGGTTCTATTATAAAATCTTTCAATTTAACACATTTAACAAAGTTTGATATAAGATCACAATCAACAATCGGTGATTTCGATGGTGACCTTCAGTTAGATTTTGCTATTGCAATTTTTGATAACTACGGAGCTAGTAGCCATCTAGAAGTTTATAATCTAAACACCCTGAATCTACTATTCAATCAAACAATACCCACTGTTGCATCGATAGATCTAAGTTGTTTTGATATATATTCAAAAGATACGAATGATGACATCGTAGCTGACATTATTTTACCAATTCCAAACTTTGAAACTTCGACCACTCTCTTTCCTTCAAATGGATATTCTAGTGGAATATTTGCGGTTGATGTTACCAGTGCTTCTATAATTTGGCAGAGATACTTTAAAGATAGCATGGTTAAGTTTGAAATTGCACCGTACGATGAGAAGGAAGTTATATTAACTTATACATCAAATTCGGGGTTGTTTGTTTTATCGACAGGCGGAGCTGATGTACTTTGGGCTGTTCAAGAATACTCTGGGCAAACTGTTGTAGCAGATATTGCAAATGATTTTTCCACCAACCAAACGATCATTGCTGTGTCCTATCCAAATGGAAACGGTCCAGTTTCCAAAGTTGTAGGAATGTTGACAGAAGCAACCAATACAATTACCCCCCAAACTTATATTGTTAATACAAAAACAGAGATTCTCTATTCCGAACAGACACAAACTTCTTTCACTATCCCAGTTGTCGTGACTAATGATGGAGCAGAAAAAGTCTTTATTGCCTTTACTAATGGAACACTGATTTTAAGGAGCTTCGATCGGGGAGAAATTTGGCGAAGTTCGATCAGTAGTTTTTCAACAATAAGCGCTTGTGGTTTAGAAATTGAACCAGGAAAATATGGTCTTGCTTTCAAAGCTGATACTAGTAACCTTTATATTTTAGAAGGAACAAGCACTGATATTTGGGCTCAAATTTCCTCAAGTGGTTCCAATGTGACGTCATTGTCCTTAGATGGAAGCTCTGATGTATTATTAACCCAAGCTATTTCAAACATTAGTTGTACCATCTCAATTTTCGATCCAATTTCTAAATCCTATATCTGGTCTCATACAAACCCCGCCTACTATACCTCCTTGAGCGTAGCGAGTCTAGATGTTTCAAACCTTGGAATAGACACCCATATTGTTGCTCTAGATTGGAACGGAACAGCTAAATTGATTGAACTACCTTCAACCCTTATACCTGGAGGGAATTTCCCTGCTCCAACTGTGGGAACAAACTGGAGCTCGATTAAAACGATTAAAAGTAAGGATCAATTAACAGAAGTGTATCTACTTTCTGATGGGGGACAGCTAGCTCGATATAGCTGGCTTTCAAGCGGTGAGATTACTACTGGCTCTTTTCTAATCGGCGACCCGCATCAAATTGTTTCATGGGATGTAGTTGATCAAGGTTCTTACAACGATATTCTATTTATATCCCGTAATAATGGTTCAGGGATTATAAGAGATAATGGCAGCATAATAACCGCTGTTAAAGAATTTACAAACTACTATATTGATTCTTATGATCATCATTTTGCTAATATCGATAACACTGATACTAGTGAACTAATCATGGCTGTTGGCAATTCACTCGTTATTTTTACATCTGAAGGAGATATTGTTGAATCACATTCTTACCCAGAGAATATTATCAGGATAAGAAGATGGTTTGTGGATTCAACAAGAAAGCCCGTGTTTATAGGAATTTTAAGTAAAGGAATTATTGCTGTTGCAGACCCATCTGGAAGAATTATGGCAACGCAATACGGAGAAGCAGCAGTCGTGGAATTCAGAGATCACTCCCCAATGAATCAACAACAAGACGAATCAGAGAGTTCATTGAATAAGTCACCTAGAACGTATGTTGTTGACCCTCTCGTTCAGATATTTCTTGTTTCATTAGTGACCATTTCGATGATTTTCATTATTAGGCGGAAAAGACAATTTTCCCGTTCTACAAGGAGGTTTTAACCATGCTTCACATCAGAAACACCATTAATATGCTTCCTATGAGCAAAATACCACGCTATAGGAGTATTATTTTTTCAGTACTCATGATACTTATCATACTTGTGAATGTGGGAAGCGTTGCAGCACGTAAAGCAGATGCTCTCCCTAACCAACCACCAACATTTGACAAAACTTATCGGGGTTGGGATCTCCCAAGGAAAATCGCGATTATCTATGACTCAAATCATACAATCTTAACAGCAACAGCGTTTAATGTCCTTGCATCAGCAAGTATGGTCTATCATAACACCTACATCTTTGCTGTTAAAGACTGGGATGACCTTAGATCCTTAATACTTGATGCAGACTATTGGATAAAACTTTACTTCATTAATGGTAAGCTTAATGGTGTCTTATTAGGTAATGAGACTATCGGCTGGGAAGAGATTGCAAGAATGTTGAGTTCCAATCCATCATCATTCCATGTCTTTGGTTCTGGCTCAACCAATCAATTAAGAACCTATGTCCCAGTAAATCAAACGAACATACGTATAGAAGGAAGCCCAGTTCTGGGTGCAGAACAGTCTTACTTCTATAATCTCTGGGAAATAGGGGATATCCTTGCAGGAGAGCCTGGCCTTGGATATCAGAGAGTGGGTGAGGATTTCAGAATTTTGGGAGTCAAATATTTTGCTGAAAATTGTAACCGCTTGTTGAATGGAATAATAGAGCCTAGTCGTGCAATCGACCCGTTAGGAGAGGAGGATGTCCAAGCTAGAATCCGAGCTTGGGAAGAAAAGCAGGAGAATTGGTCTGATGCCTATCAAGTTATGCCTGATAAATCAATCAGACGATTTGATACAGAATCGATTCCTGCTCCTAATACTAGGTTGAGAATACTTAATGCAAGTACTGTAGAAGAAGAGGAAGCAGAATTTAAAATATCAGATATTCCACTCTTTTCTGGGATGGATGGAGCAGCAGCAGGCGTAATCGACGCCATCCTAAGTGTTCTAATTAAGTTTGGTGGAAGCGCACTTGGATTAGACCCTGATACAGCAATTGAGATATGTAATACTATCAAGGGTATTGCCACGATGTTTGCCAATCGAGACGAAGGAGAAGGGGATGTTAAAGGCACTATCAAAAGTCTTATCAAATTAATTACTGACAATGCCCCCATATCAGAAAAAATAAAACCATTTCTACCTCTAATTGTAGATGCACTTTATTTAATCCGGGGGGAACCAAAAGATATAACTGATTTTGCTGGGTCAGTCATAGAAACTGTCTTCACAGTTATTGGGGAATTTACGAAAAACACTACTATCGGAAATTCATCCATTATGACAACTATGATGAAAGTTCTGAAGGGAACATTACTTAACGGTGTGGACCTCGCTGAAAAAATGATTGATGCGAAAAAAGAAGCTAAAGAAGAGGGTAAAAAATTTAACGCAATGAATGTGGTTGTGACATTCGCCATTGACAAAGTTCTTAATGCAACCACGTATAGCTGGTGGAGTGAAGTTCTTGGGGGAACGAATAGCACAATATTGAAAGAAGTGGGGAAACTTATGGGATTTCTCGGGCCACTTGTTAAAGCGTTTGCTACAGGTGATTTTGATGACTTAATGGATACCATCCCCGAGGTTGTTGAATATTTGTTCTCGAAAATGTCTAATCAGACCTTGACAGAAAAAGAAGAAAGCGCTTGCGCGACAATAGGGCAATTTTATCGAGCAGCAATGACATTCTATGACTCTTTCAGTCTTGGGGGAAGTGCATTAGAATATTGGACCACTGCTATTGACCTTGATGCTAATCTAGCAAACCAAAAAGTATTCTCCAAGCTTATTAACGCGGCCCTACCCATGTTGGGTGTTACTCTCTCAACTGGAGACACACGGGTCTCTTCATTTGCGACCAGTCTGGTAAATATTATCGCTAAAGCTTCTATCGACCAACTATCGGATAGAAACCTGCTGAAGCAACTTATTTCAAGTAGCATGAGTACCAATAATCTTCCTACCACCTCACCAGAAGCTAACACACTAATTGACGCCTTAGCATGGTTAGGAGCCATTTGGATACCAACCATGGCAGAACCTTTCGCTTCAGATATCAAAGGAGTAAGCAAACAATTCCTAAATCTCACGACAACCAATACTACTGTTTCAGCGTGGAAAGAGAAAGCCCTTTTTGTTGTTATTGAAACTATTTTTGGGATGATAGCACTCGGAAAATCTAATACAGCAGCCCAGCTGCTCTTAATAGATGATGCAAGTAAACTAAGAAACCCTGAAAGTTTGGCGGAAAGTGATCCTCTTGAACTCAAAGAAATACAATTAAAAATGGTTTTGATAGCAAAAAAAGCTGTTGTAGGTTTATTTAACATTTGGGTTTTAGAAAAAACAAATAGCACCAAAGTAGTGAAAGCAGTTGAAGTATTAACAGATTTAATATTGGCTGTAGCAGGGATACTCATTACTGGTCAAGGAAATTCAATCACAGCTTTTTTACGTACAGTAGCCATGCAAGCTGGAACATTATTCTTTGATAAAGTTTTAGGCGTAAATGGTACCGCTACTATGCGTGTGATTCAAAGCCTGTTCACTGGGATAATCGGTAAAAACATTCTTGGTGGAGAAGCAGTATTCAACGCAACACAGACGTCTCAAGACCTGCAAGATCTGATTGGAAGTGAGCTAGAAAAACGAGGTGTATCAGCTTCAGTTGTTACTCTAGCGAAAAAAGGGGTACATTATCTTTTCATGATTAAAGATCTCATCTCGGGAGGAATTGACTTTATCATGAAAGAATTCAAAACACTACTGGCGTCATTTCTTGCGGATCTAATAAGTGAATTTACTGGTAAGATTGCTGCTAAAATTTCAAGTAAACCGCTTTTACAGATTGCAGGAACAATTGGACTACCAGGGGGAGACGTAATTGGTATTAAATTATCGTATAATCTTTCAATTGGTTTAGGATTTAATTGGGATAATGACGCGTTCAGGACTTGGATCGAAGAAATAATCTTTACCGGAATAGATGACTTTAAACTAGATATACCAGAGTTTTTTAAGAAGATTCTAACGTTTATAACGTTCGCGCCGATATTCTCAGCTGAACTAGGATGTGAGACAGTAGATTCAGGAAGGGGAGGGGTCTTTTCCGCAGTACTTGCTCCTCTAGGTGTCGATCTCGAAGTATGGGGGTCGATTGGATTCTCGATTCAATTATTTGCGTTCTCAGCAGGCGGATTCGATTCAGAGGGTTTTATGAAACTCCTTGAGTGGCATTTTAGTATTGGTTTTAAGGTCAGTAAAACGATCACTCTCATAGAACTCATATTATATGCCACAGGGGGAGGAGCAGCCGTTGCTGGTACGGCTACTAAGGCAATGCAATACATTGGTCTAGAGCTACTCGATCTCACTCTATGGTTATCAGCCGCATTCGAAATTTACCAGAAAATGGCTCATAATGGAGAGCCAGCCCAAGGTTCATTAACGTTGACACTTGGGATAGGGGCTTTCATTTCCATAGGATTAGATTTGGGATTTGTTGGCGTTGGGTTTAAAATCGGATTAGATATCTATTTGATATTCTTCCAAGATCTTTCTCCTGGAAACATTGGACCTTTTACTATAACACTGGATATTGTATTATGGGCGAAACTGGTTCTTACATTCCTTTTTTGGGATTTTGAGATAGGTTTTGAATTTCGGCCCCCAGGTTTCCCACTACAACTCTTACCACCACCAGGTGATCCAGAGCTCAAGGAGAATGCGTTAGGATTCGATTCGGATCATGATGGATTGTCAGATGACCAAGAAGAGGGAAGTCCGTCACTAGATCCTTGGAAAGCTGATACCGATAACGATGGGTTAAAGGATAAGTATGAATTGAAAGTTAGTAAGACGGATCCTGGGAAATATGACACAGATGGCGACGGTTTGAGTGACTTCATTGAGTGGTACGGGGTCCATTCCCCTCCCAGATCCGATCCGAATGTATTTGATACTGATATGGACGGGATTTCAGATGGAGAAGAAGTTCTACTCTATAGAACTGACCCCAATTCACGTGATACCGATAACGATGGCCTTACTGATTACTACGAGATCACTACTGATTGGAATATCACGCCCGTCACCCCCTCAGTCACAGCAGTGCAAATCGGAGATACCATTTATGATAACCACACAGATCCTTTGAATCCTGATACTGATGACGATGGCCTCTTAGATGGTCAAGAAGGAGCTTTTGGTCCGTGGTGGGGGAATCCAAACAACTACCCAACTGGATCAGATGAACCAATGTTACTATTTAACGAAGGCTACACCCATCCCCTTGATAATGATACAGACGATGATTCTTACTATCAGTACTATGATGGCTCTATTGCCGGCACCTCTGAATCTAGAGTATTTTTACGTGACATGAGAGATGGTATCGAAGTTAGGGGGATAGCCGCAACAGTTGCTGAAGTAGATCCTGACGGTTTTATTGAGCTAGTTTCTAACCTTTTTCAAACAAATCCCTGTAACCCTGATAGTGATGGAGACACTGGTGCCAAGTCAAGAGTGGCGATTGCTGGCTTTTTCTTGAATTCAGATGGATATGAGTTAAGTCAGGATCCTGCAAGTGACCCGCTAGACGCAGATACGGACAACGATGGATTAATTGATGGACTTGAAGGAACTCTTCTTCCTGAACGGAATACTACCACTAGTTTTTCCAATCCAGACACAGATGGCGATTCTTTACCTGATGGAATTGAATTAGCCCTAGGCACAGATCCAAGCGATCCTGACACAGACCATGACCTCGTATTAGATGGAGACGAATTTTTCGTATTTATCACTAATCCTCGAATGCCTGATACTGATTTTGATGGTGTGGATGACTATTGGGAATTGTTCTTCAGTCATTCAAATCCTCACAGCGCAGATAGTGATGGTGATGGAATAAGGGATTATGAGGAAATTTATATTTATGGAAGTGATCCTGTTGATGAAGATTCGGACAATGACAACCTCAGAGATCGAGATGAAATATTCGAGTATAATACAGATCCAATGAATCCCGACAGTGACGATGATGGTATTCGAGATGGGCCTGAGATTCTAATCTACGAGACAGACCCAAATAACATCGACTCCGATTTTGATTCAATTTTAAGTCCAGATGAGAATGGGGATCCAACCTTTTTATGGACCGATTATGACGAAATTATGTATGGAACGAATCCTAGATCAATAGACACCGATAACGATTCTATTATGGACACTTGGGAATTATACTTAGCTCAAGGTGATATCCCTAATTTTGCCAACATTCCATTAGATCCCCTTGATAATGACACAGACGACGATGGTCTTCGTGATGGTCAAGAACTCGTGATTAGTGAAGTTGAAATCCTGGTTTTCCCATTTATTGGTTATCAAACCATCCATCCTTTGCTTACGTCTCCAGTAGATGCGGATAGCGACGATGATGAGCTGGGAGATAAATTTGAAGTTGATAATAATTTAAGGCCAGACTTAGTAGATACTGATAACGATACTCTTTCCGATTGGGACGAAATTTATACACATAAGACCGACCCAAGGAAAAATGATACTGATGGTGATGGACTTTTAGACAAAGATGAAGTTACTGCCGTTAATGTGACGGGTGGTGGTGCTGGAATAAGCGAGTATCGCCCTCGATACATGACTAACGCACTCGACCCTGACAGTGACAGCGATGGTTGGCCCGATGGCTTAGAAATAAATGCCACTGATGGTGATTCTAGATATAATCCGTACGATCCTGATACCAATAATAATGGTATTCTAGACGGGTATGAAAGAGACTACGATCATGACCTTATTTCCGATGGTGATGAGTATTACACCTATAATTCTTATGGAACACAACATGGAGGATTCCTTGATTATCGGAATCCTGATTCAGACTTTGATGGTCTCATGGATGGTGATGAGATTCTCGTTTATGGTACATTACCTTATTCCGCTGACTCGGATCGTAATGACACTCATGCAACGCCTGATGGTTACAGTGATCCCTTAGAATTATGGATTGGAACAGACCCCAATGTCTATACACCAGAAGAAGAATTTTTAGCAGCAGTTCTTCGTCTTACTAGTCCTCTTCAAATGAAATCACCTCAACACAATGGAAACTATTCTGTAGGCCCAATAAGATTTGAGATGTTAAACCTAACAACTCTTTCGACGGTTTCAGATGAGGTATTTTTCCGATATCGGGAGACATCAGTAGGTCAATCTAATAATCAGACTCAGAACCAAACTACTACTTGGAGTAAGAATTATACATTAAAATACCAGGGATATTCTCGTTGGACGCACGGAGAAATATCTTTCAGAAAAGGTGAGTACGAGTTTCAAGTTTTTGGTTTAGCTACAAATTATAGCTACCCGACTTCACCTAATAGAATTATCGGATCAGTCTTGTTAGATAATACTATTCGATTCCGCGTTGTGGAAATTGAGATCGATTGGGTAGCAATAATTGTTCTCGGACTCGTAGGGGTGATTATTCTAGCTAGTGCAGCCGCTGTTGCAATTATATTAATACAAAGGAGACGAGCATTGGTCTAGGAGCTGATACAGATGAAATTCAAGTTCACAATTTTTCTTGTTTCAGTAGCTTTTACTACGATAACATGTGTTAATCAACTAGCACTGTTGTTTCCTCAGTCCATTACTATAATTGATTCGAACGAAAACACTTTCATCGTAAATGGTCAGAAATTCAATATAGAAGTCTGTCCGAATTTTGATGGTTTAAGTCTCAATCTAAATGGAAATGGTCAATCAATCCACCTTGATTCCTTGGATTTCGTTGCAAATATTTTGCCTCATCAAACAATAAAATCTATTTCAATCATTAATGCTCCCGCAAGTGATATTAGACAGAATGAAATCATTAATACCCCCATAATTGTAACAGACAGTCCAGATTCTATAATTAGAAATAATCAAATTTCCGATATAACAGATCCTTCTTACACTTATGGAATAATGGTTAATAACAGTCCGAATACGCAAATTTATGATAATTACATTTTTAATGTCAAATCAACCTCAAATTCTGTATCAGGGATTCACCTGGTTGATTCACAGAATACATTGATTAAGAACAATACAATTGAGCAAATCGCTTCCACTACCACCAGTTTCTTCGACGCCCGAGACACTTACGGTATTCGAATCAAATCCAGTCCAGATGTGAAAATTCTAGATACTCAAATCGAAAATTTGGATTCTAATGGAAAAAATTATGGAATATACGTTGAATCTTCCCCAAATATTATCATAAATGATTCTTCTATTGATGACGTCACTTCAAAGGCTTCCCAAGGTATTTATATTGTAGACAGCCAAACTGCGATAGTAAAAAACAATACAATTACTAATTTGAACTCTACAACACTGGCTTCGTTTGGTATCTCTCTACAAGATAGTAATCACTCTTCAGTAATTCTCAACAACATTAGTGTGATAGACGCAACATCTTCACTTAATGGAGTGCATTTAGACCAGAGTGGTAATTCAGTTCTAGGAAACAATACTATCCAATCTCTTTCTTCCACTTCTTCAATTTATCCTCTTTCTGGTATATGTTTAGAAGCGAGCGAATTTACAACAATTGAATGGAACAAAATCTTAAACTTAAATTCAACAAATTCCGAAGCAATAGGAATTTTCGCTGATAAAAGTAAGAATCTTATTGCTAGAAATAATACAATTACTAATGTAACACCTTCAGTAGGATTATCTATTTTCGAATGCAATAACACAATCCTCAGTTGGAATACTCTCACAAATGTATCCAATTCGTTCTATATAGACGAAACAAGTAGCAACGTACAATACTCGCAAAACATCGTTGATGGTCAAACTGTAGCGCTGCAGAGTTTTCTCAGACCTGCTGATCTCATCATTGAAGAAGGAAGTGCAGGTAACGCTATTTCTTGGTTGGCCTCAGACTCACAAGCAGGAAATTATTCAATTTACAAAGAGGGAACAAAGGTCAACAATGGTACTTGGATAAATGCTTCACCTGTTATATACCCAGTTAGTAGTAATCTAACAATAGGAGTACATTCTTATCAAATCGTACTTACCGAAAAATCAGGGTACAATATAACTGATGTTGTTAAGGTTACAGTTATCGAATCGGAGATGCCACAGCTCATAGAGAGCCCAGATGATCTTCGATATCGAGTGGGGGCTCTTAACAATGAATTATCGTGGACACTAACAGATTCCTATCCCTCTAGATATACCATTTATCAAAATGATACTGAACTTGTGTCTAATGCTGCTTGGAAATCGGCTGATCCTATCATTATAGGTGTAAGTGGTCTTCCTCTCGGAGTGTATAACTATACTCTAGTAGCTGATGACACCTCAGGCAACACTGTAAAAGATCTTGTGTTTGTGTTTGTATTACAAGCCACTGATGTCTTCCTAGAAACAGAAATGCCATCACCTATGCAGTATAAATATGAGACGACAGGAAATGTTTTAAATTGGACAGTAAATAGCCCTGAAAGTGGAACTTATTCCATCTACCAAATAATTGGATCAATTAAGAGCAAAATTACTTCAGGGGCATTTGATCCTGGAGAATCGATTTTTTACCCCATTGATGGCCTTTCCCTTGGTACTTATCATTTTTCAATTGAAGTGAACAGCGAAGGCAATTTAGCTGAAGATATTGTCATTGTGAATGTGGTTGCGCAGCCTACTATTCCTGGTGGTTATGAAACGTTAAATGTAACCATTCCACGCTATACGACCCCCCCTTATGCAATCCGACCCGCTGGAGATCCATTACCCACTTACATTACAGGAGCAGTTATCTTATTTTCTGCTTGTGTGGTCGCATATTGGTTCGTCACACGTCGCTTAATGGTTCCTACTAGTGTAAAAGAGGAAAAGAAATCTCTAAGAAAGGCTAGAAAAGTTAAAGATACTCAAGCAGAGGGAGTAAATCTTGGAGAGGTAGGAAGGGCGTATTTCAAGGCGGGAAATTATACAAAAGCAATGAAGTACCATAAAGAGGCTCTATCGATTTTCAAGAAAAGTGGTGATAAGAAGGCTCAGTTACGAGAACTGGAGCGGTTAGGAGACGCATATTTAGCAAAAGGAGTTGAGGAAAAACATGACTGAACCTGAGAGCGTAACTGAAATTAAATCTGAAGATACAGAGGTAGAGATAAAGACCGAAATAAGTCTTATTGAACGATCAGTCAAGTATTTCGAGCAAGCTTCAAATTTAGCTCATCAAATTGGTGATAAACCTAATGAAGCAAGAATACTAGGCAAATTAGGGGACGCCTATATAAAATTGGAAGATTTAAAAAAATCGGTTGAATTTTTCAAAGAATCAAGCAGTATTTACCAGGCAATTGGTAACAAGAATAATGAAATTAAAATTTTAATGAAGCTGGGAAGGGTACAGAGAAAAGTATGGAGAAAAAAAGATTCGAGGGAGTCGTATCAAAGAGCAGCCACCCTAGCTGATAACATAGGGGATAAAACTACTGAAGAACGTTGTTACGGACTGCTTGGAAAAGATTTATTGAAAGACAACGACCTATCTGATGCAGTTAGTTGGTTTGAGAAAGCCTTAAAGCTAAGTCAAAGCTTAACCAATAAGAAAGATGAAGCAGAATGGTTAAATTATTTGGGTCAATGTTACCAAAAGATGGGGGAAGCAAAAAGAGCAATAAAGACGTTCGAAAAAGCTATAGCAATAAGTAATGAAATTTCGGATAAAAAAATGGAGGGAAGGAGTTATGCGCATTTGGGGAACACTTACTTTTCATTAGGGGACTTTCCAATAGCCATTCATAACCTTGAAAAGGCATCAAAAATAGCGAATTCAATTGGATATAAAGAAGAAGAAGCAAGCTACTTAGGTTTGCTAGCAGATACATACTATGCAATTGGTGACTTTGAAATCGCAAAAAGTAATTATGAGAAATCTGCTAGAGTACTCAAATCATCAAGTGACAAACAAGCTTTTGAAATTCAATTGGGGAAGGTTGGAAAGGCTTACTATGATATGGAGGAATACGCAAAAGCCATTAACCACTTACAAAAAGCAGCATCTATAGCCACAAAAGTAAATGATAAAAAAAATGCGATGGAGTGGTACGGAAAATTAGCCGAAGCTGAGGCTAAAATTAAGCAATACCAATCAGCAATTAAGAATTTTAACGAAGCCGCGAATATCGCTCGTTTTCGTAATAACAAAGAAAAACAAGCGAAGTACATTCTGAGCCTTGGAAAAGTTTACGAAGAAATGGGGGATACTAATGAAGCCAGTGCACAATTCTCATGGGCACTTGAAATCATAAAAGATGCAAAAAGCGAAAAAGACCACGTGGAAGTATTAATCACGCTTGGAAGGGTATATTATGAATTAGCGAAATATGAGAAGGCTCAGAAATACTATGATCAAGGACAAAAGCTAGCAGAAAAGATAAATGACGATAACAATCAATTGCTTTCATTTGAACAACAAGGACGAGCTTTTGAAGCGTTAGGTAAACCTAAACAAGCAATAAACGCCTTTAAAGCAGCATTAGAAGTAGCTAAAACAATCAAAGATAAAACTACTAGAGTAAAAGCAGAACTGATACAGCAAGGAAACCTCGGTGACATCTATTACGAACATACGAAAGAATATGATTTAGCTAAGGCGCGTTATGAGGAAGCATTAGTTAAAGCACGTAAAAATGGACTAAAAAACTACGAGGGAGAATGGTCAGGATCGCTAGGAAACGTTGCTCTCGTGGAAGGTAACATAGATCGGGCGATTAAGTATTATGAAAAGGCTGTAGAAATATTCAAACAAATAAGAATCAATAGAGAGGAAGGTAAGTGGTTATTAAAACTCGCACAGATCTATGACAAGCAAGAAGATGATGAGAAAGCCATAGATCATTATCAAAAAGCTCTAAATGCCACAGCACGACTGATCGGGGAGAAAGGGGAGACTAAAATAATACTAGCACATCTCGCTGAACTTTATCGTAAGCAGGGAAATGAAGAAGAAGCACTGAAATTTGAAAGTAGAGAAAAGAAAATAAAAGATTGAATCCAAATACTTACAATTATTAATTCTCTCAAACGGTGAAAGATCATGCAATATGTCAAACTAGGGAAGACAGGATTGGACGTTTCTAGAATATGCTTGGGGATGATGTCATATGGTGATCCTACTGTATTGAAATGGTGTCTAGATTTAGATGCATCTCGACCCATTGTAAAAAAAGCTCTAGATCTTGGTATCAATTTTTATGATACTGCTAATGTCTATTCCCAAGGTCGATCAGAAGAAATCACTGGGGAATTACTCAAAGATTATCGTGATGATGTTGTAATCGCCACAAAGGTGTTTTTTCCCGTAAAAGGTTATGCTACTGACCCTAAACCAAATAAAAGCGGTCTTTCGCGATATCATATTACTCGTGCGATTAAAGATTCATTAGAACGCTTAGAAATGGAGTATGTGGACCTCTACCAAATTCATAGACTCGATCCGCATACCCCCATGGAAGAAATCTTACGGTCATTGAACCTATTAATCGAGAACGGTAGCGTTTTACATCTCGGTGCCAGCTCAATGTTTGCGTGGCAGTTCGCTAAAAGCTTGTGGATGGCAGAACGGTATGGATTAGAACCTTTCCAGACGATGCAGAATCACTACAACCTATGTTATCGAGAAGAAGAACGAGAAATGCTCCCGCTTTGTAAAGATCAGGGAATAGGGGTAATTCCATGGTCACCCCTAGCACGGGGATTTTTATCGGGAAAATATACTCGTGATGGTAAAGCTGATTATATTCGAGCTCGTACAGACAAATATATGAAACCTCGCTATTTTAAACCGGAAGATTTTGATGTAGTCGAACGTGTCGTGGAAATTGCTCAAGAAAAAGATGTAGTACCAGCACAAATTGCTCTTGCATGGCTATTTTCAAAGGATTATGTCACCTCACCTATTATAGGAGCAACGAAAATCGAACATGTAGAACAAGCAGTGGAGGCACTTGAAATCACATTGTTTGATGATGATATCAAACGCTTGGAAGAACCATATAAGCCTCATCCCATTTTAGGTCATTCGTGACGCTTTTGCTGATGTTTTAATGAGATACTAAACATCGTAGTTGCGTTACGCTTACAAGGAGGGTTTACCAAAGAAATGTAAATTTTATTTATACTCGAAAAAATATATAAAATTCGAGTAATTAGTTCATATTGATAAAAATGGTAGTTACAAATCAAACCGAACACATCTTAAAAATTGGTTCCAAAGGAGAAATCTTTCCACCAAAGGAAGTACGGGAATTGTTGGGTTTAACAAATAACCAAACAATTATTTTAACAATCCATCGGGAAAAATTGGTAATCAGAAAACTGCATTCCTTAAACGATATTTTGAAAAAACCAGCGAAAGTGACAATCAGTCGCCATGCTTGGAAAGAGTTTAGAAAAAAACTAGCAGAGGATGCAGAGCAATGAAGATTATGCTCGATACGACATATTATCTCCCCGCTATAAGTGTGAACATTGAAGGAGTTGATCCTCTCTTATTAAGAAACCTAATGAAGAATACTGACTATCAATTGTTTTATTGCGAGATTACACTTTTCGAATTGGCAGCTAAAGGAGCCAGATTAATCCAATTAGAAGAACTTCTAAATTGTGAGGACATAACAAAGGGTTTAGACTCAATAAGATGGGATAAACGATTAATAAATTTACCGTGGTACACTAATCCATTAATATTAGAGTTAGCAACAGAAATAAGGAAAATACATGCAGATTTCATTGATTGTTTAATCTTATCAACAGCTGTTTATCATACCAATGTCTTAGCAACGTATGATGATGAGCTGTATAAGAATATATTGAAGGAAAAAGATAAAAAAAGAAAGATTCTTGAGATAAATGACTCATTTGCTTTCTGGTTTAATGATCTTTCAAAAGAAAAGGTATCGATTACTTAAGTTTGACTAAAGTAATTATCCTCTATTTCTGAATCGGTTGAGGGTGTTATGGCTAAAACAGCCATCCAATGTTCGTTTAATTTGTGATTTATTTGATTTTTCCTTTCAGGCGCAATAATTTATTGTTTCACAGACCATTCTATTTTAAGATATAGTTATTGCCATGTCAGCTTTTTCTTTGGTTTTATTCTCATTTTTCAGGATATAGACTGCGACAAAAACTTGAGTTATCCCGAATAAACCAGCAACCAGAAAAGGCACTCCACCGCCAAAAAAACTATATCCGAAAATCTGCACCGATTGTGAAACATATAACTCATAGATCCCAGCTCCGATTAGAGGTCCAAACACTGCGCCAGTATTAAATGCGGATTGGACGCGACCCATGATTTTTCCACGTAATAATTCGGGGATTTTATCTGCTTGAAACGCACGATATGCCGGTAAATATCCCTGAAATGCAATAGATCGGAAAATGAAGAAGACAATTGCAATCAAAAGAGTTGTTGAGAAAGCTACCCCGACAAAAGCAAGCCCCGTAAAGACCATACCAAGTGAAACTATTTTCATTCTGTCTATCTTATCACTAAGCTTGCCCGCAGGATAATTTACCAGGAGTGCCGCACTCCCACTTATCGTGAAAATGAATCCTATTGTACCCTCATCTAAAAGAAAAGCATCCGTCATATGTAATGTAAAAATTGGGATTATCAAGCCAAGGGCAAATCCGCTCAGAACACCAACGAATAGGAAGGAATTGAAATATGGTGTTGTAAGCGTAGTAATTTCAGTTATGGTGCTGGTCTGTTTTTTGACAGGTTTTTGCGTTTTTAAAATGTCATGAACAAAAATGATCACTGAAAGCATTGACAAAAACCCGAGAATCCCCGTGAACAAGAATGGGATCGTAAATGCAGTCAATTTATCGAAAAGAAGCACATCGGTTCCAAATGTAAATAGAACACCTCCTACTGCAGGTCCGATTATAAAACCAAAATTAAAAGTTGTAAAGTATTTTCCCATCCATGCGCCTCGATCTTTGGTAGGAACTGAATCGACCAACAAGGCTTCTGCGGTAGGAAAAACAGCACCAGCCGAGGCCCCTTCTACTATTCGTAGCAGAAATAATGATAGGAAATCTCTGGCAAATCCCAACAAAGTTGTGCTCAAAGCATAAACAAGAAGTGAGATAATGAGTATTATTTTCCTACCTAATTTATCAGAAATGGCTGGAACTGTTGCAGAAGAAATCGCTCGAGCTACCATAAATATGGAAATGAGTACTCCTATTTCTAATGGTCGTAAATGAATTTCGTCAGCGAGGAGTGTAATAAAAATAGCTAATAAACCAAAGCCGATATTAACGATCTGAGAAGCAAAGAGAAGCATATATGCATT
>JAEOTY010000305.1 GCA_016839625.1 Candidatus Hodarchaeota archaeon | reverse complement strand
TTTTTGATTTCTTAGTCGATAATCTTTGGGATCGAGGTTTCAAATTATTTTTTGATGCCGTGGATGAAGATGGTCTTTTATTAGTCCGAGGAAAGAGCTTAATGGGGAATTCTCTCGCTTGTCTTCTAGCAAGCCGATTATGTCGTTATTATCCAACCAATGAGGCAATAAAGAGCATCTATGTTCTTTCCAACAGCTATATAGACCAATATCTCCAAGCATCAGATAAATTCCAGTATTACATCTCCTGTGATAGTGATGGTGACCCATTATTGACTCCTCTCACTCTCGAAAGCAATCTCTTGCGATTATGGCAACGGAGTAATACTCTCCATATAATCAATGGCTCTTATGTCGATCAAGTTTCAATTGGTGAAAAGATCCAAATTGACCTTAATCTCGACAACCCTGATAATCTAACATATGAAGTCACAGTAACGGGAGACGAAATCGATACATTCACTCTTAACTCATCAGAAACTCAAATCTCTCTTCCAATACAATTGAAGAAGAACGCAGAGATCGGATCATCCGAAATAGAAATAGAAATTAAGGTTTCAAATGAATTGATTGATACTTCTGATTCCTTATCAATAAAAATCGGTTCAGACAGGCGTCTACCTCAGGGATTAATCTACTTAGTAGCTTTAGGTATCTTGGTAGGCATGGTTGTTATAGCACGGTATCCACCAAAAGGTCTCGAAGATCTGATTTCACGATTAGCCTCTATTGGTGTTACTGAAGAAGATCAACCACCCTCAGACGATTCTTCAGTTTCAAAAGATGAAGAAACTCTACAAGACGAGGAATAGCTTAATGGCAGGTAAAGAATATTCCCGTAAATGTCCAAATTGCGGGGTGCCATTATTACCACAGGCAAAGTTCTGCACACAGTGCGGCACAAAACTCGAAGTGGAAAAGCCACAGGAAGAGGATTTACGTAAAATCCGCTTTATCTCGTGCCCATCTTGTTCAAAAAAATTGGATTTTGGTGCAGAATCTTGTCCATATTGTGGTGCTCACCTTCGTGAGAGAGAAGTAAGCCCTCCCCCTGAGTATAAAAGACTCGTGAGAGAACAAGAACCTATCCAAGAACCAATTAGAGAACCAGATAAAGAACCATTGACACCTCAACCTAGTCAAGTGGAGACAACTCTTGAACAAGGATTAAAACTTGTAAACTTACTAAGAAAGAATATTTCCACTGTTATAGTTGTGGTGGGTGTTCTCAGTATTATAGCCGCGATAGCCTTTACCATAATTGTTCTACTCCCTCCTGATCTTGTCTCTGATATCGAAGTTCCCCCACTTGAAGGGATCATTTTCGATTTATTTGTAATAATAGGATTATTAGCAATCTTATCTAAAGAACTGGTTGTTTACCTCGGATATATTCCAAAAAAGGAAACACTTGACCGATGGTTCTCTTTTGGACTCATTCTTATTTTCTGGACCAATCTGATTACTTTTAGCATTGGTTTAGTTGAAGAGAGCTTATTTTTCCGATTAGGTATGGATCTTCCTTTGGTATTCATTTTTCTGTCATTAATCAATTTCGTTCTCAGTCTTCTGTATTTTAGAAGATATAGAGAACCTATTTTCTCTAGTACATTTATCATCATTATAATGAGTATTGAATATCTGTTGCAGTGGCTTATTCCGATTGATCCAATACTCTATACAATTCTGATTTACTTGACAACATTTGTTGTCATAATTATTTCCCGACAAGCAAAAGATATGATCCCATTTATCGGTTTAACTGCTTTACTCCCCCTGATGTTTCTTTCACCCTATTTACTGAGTAATTCAACAATATCAATTATAATCCCAATTTATGATAAAACTATCAGTGTTACTCTAATCCTCATTTTATTGGTTTCATTCCCATTTCTAGAGATTCTTTTAAGACGAATAACGGTTAGAAAACCTGGCAGAAAAGATCTTGCTTTGGACTCCATAGCAGAGCTTTGTAGCACCTTTGGAATGCTTAATGTTGGTTTTTCAGTCTTTTATGGACATCTTGACCCTGTACTATCCATCTTCTTGTTAGCAATCCCAGTCTTCGGTTTTCTAGGTTTGAAGATTAAATACACAGATTTCCAAAGATTACCCATAAGAGACTCGGCTACTTCGATCTTTCTATTGTTCATAGTAGTTTTTTTCGATTTTATACTCAAAGATCTATTAATCTTATTCGGAATAGTAGTAATTCTAATATTATATTCCACCTTCACTTTTTTTGAGTATTCAACACTAGAAACACATCAATTTCAGAGATATTCAGAACTCCTTCTGTTAGCATCTTTAGTTACTGTTTCATTGACTAATATAGGGTTTATTTGGAAAGTTGGTTTATTAGCTATTCCAATGTTAACCTTCTTGCTTTTTCTACAACAAAAGAAACCCATAAATCAATTTACCATACGTGGATTCGTTTTCGGATCAGCTATTTTACTTCTACTGACTTTCATCCGATCTCCAACATTTGATGTTATAGAAGGGGGGCTCGGCTTATCTATTATTGCCGTAATAGGATTATTAATCCTTGTAATATATTATAAGAAAGAGAATTTGGCAGAATATTCGTTAGATCTTACCATATTTACTTTGATCTTCGAAATAACTTTACTTGTCATAGCATTATGGACAAAAAGCATCACAGAAATGCTTTTTCCTGCGATACTCTTATTTTTCTTAGCAATTCTTATCAGTTTAACACAAGTCCGACAAAGAATCACTCAAAATGTTTCATGGGTAAACTCTACTTTCTTGGTTTGTTTCGGTTTGATGGCCTATTGGAATGAATTTGATGAACCAATATTGACAGTTTTAATAGCCTCCCTTCTTACAATTCCAATTTTATTAGAACGTCTTTTTACAAAAGACCTTCTAACTTCTCAAGTGGTAGATGCAATCTCCAAAAACCAAAACCTTACTATTTCACTATCAGCAATTGGTCTGGCCTTGGTATTGTTTTTTGAAGAATTTGATCCGATAAGTCATAGTTTACTCCTTCTGATTATTCCTCTTGTATGGATGGTACTATATTTCTTCCAAAAACATAATTATAATGCTTTATCTGTCTTATCAATAACAATATTTCCAGGAATAATTTTTACATTCGAAATGTTGCTTAAAGAAACAATATTTACTCCGATTACTGATATAATGTATCTTTATCTTTCCCTACTTGCGTTATCAATTCCTGTTATAACATTACAGTTAGAACACTTCCTTCGCAAGAGAACCAAAATAACAGTAAATCCATTCATAATAGGAACAACTTTAGCATCATTGATCTTATTGGTAGCATTTTGGGTTTACGAGTTCCAGATTGTAATTATTGGGGATTTTGAGTTCAACCCAGCTTCATTATTAGTTTTAGGACTAATCTTGGCACTAATTGTCTCACTCTTCTTAATTAAATGGCAATATGAATCTATTCTTCTTCTACTAATTTCATTCTTGCCTTCAACTTTGTATGCAAGCTATCTTGATCTTCCTATTCTTGCTACTTATCTCCTTCCAATTCTCCCGATCCTTGTCAATTTGTTAATGGCACATAAATATATGAGAACAGATCTTTCAGTCCAAATTCACGAATTTTTAATCCTGTTTTATTTTGGCCTTTTTATTGTTTTCAGTCCAATAAGGATAATTGAGTATATCATAGCTTTAGCAGCATTGTTCTTAATCAGCTGGCAATTAATAGGGTTATTAAAAGGAAAAGTTGATCACTTGTGGTTTAGTTTAACTAACGTATTAAATTCTGCCTTTATCTTAGTGGCTATTGTACTTATCGCTCCACTGGTTCCTGAATCCTTCAAAGACGCCCCGCTGATCGTTCTGATCTTAGTGATTTTGATAATTGCTACAGCGTTGTTACTCGTTAGCTGGCAAATTGGAAAAATCAGTGATGAAACATCTTTAATAATGACGATAACTCTGGTATTAAATTGCTCGTCTTTTGTGTTATCCGTGACACCTTTAATGACTATAACAACAGAAATTCTTATTGAGACCATTACTCTAGGGACTTTAATCGCATCTTCCATTCTGTTAATGTTCTCAATGTTCTCTTATATGAAAATTACTAAATTAAAGCAAGAAATTTCACTGGCTTGTATCTATACAACAGCTATTTGGGTACTTTTGTCATCTAGCTATTTCACTAATATTGTACTAGTGTTTCTTTGGATTTTCTTCGCTCCATTACTGATTATAATTTATCTAGCTAAGCAGGAGAAAAGCATCATCTTGTTGGGAATCATCTTCTATATCGTTGCTGGATTAAGATTAATTGAGAGCACCCTAGAATTTTTGTTATTTGGCCAACCTGATTGGATAACAATCTTTGGATTGATAGTTTTGGGAATAGAGTTGGTTTCTTTCGGAATTTATTCATCTATAACAAAAAAACCGCTAGAGACAACCAATTAAATTTATTGCTTTGGTAAAAGTTTTTAGATCCCAACTCTATGAATTTATGTGCATTGATAGTTTTGAGTTTTGAGGTTGCTCTGCTATGAGTACTGATCAACGACGTTTATATCTCAATAATTGGGCAATCCTAACAGTAGAGGGTGAAGATAGGTGGCATTTTGGAGATATTGACCAAGAAAAGCTTCAACAAACCCTTGATTTTGTCACTACTCTCTCTAGACTCGGAACAGAAATTCTAGGACAAGGGATAGGAATCGTTAGACTACGGTATCCCAGGCCGCATCCCACTCAAGCGAGGGAAATTTTGATTGTCAATCTGCTAGATAAATACAGTTTAGTGGTTTCTGATCCGCTAGTCACAACACGATTGATGCATAGAATAGAATTAGACTCTGATGCCCCGTGGGATGAAATGCGAAGCATTCTAGCAGGTGCAGCTTCAGTTATTTATTCACAGTTTTATTCACAGGAGGAAATCATTGATAGAAGAGTTGTTGATACTCTGTTTCAAGAAGCGATCAATGCTGTGACTTTTAATGAACATGTAACTGCTGGTGAGGGGCAATGTTCATTCTCAGCATTGAGTTTTGAAGAATTGCTCTTTTTTCATGTCTTAATACGAGACCTATTCGAATCTTATTCCACATTGATGCCCAGTCCTCCTTGGGGTGTCATTCACTCTAGTGATGGAGTACCAATCTACTTAGAATACGACCCTCCTGGGGATGCTGCTTTGATAAGTGCCTTATCATCTGTCATCGTAAACTATTGTAACTTGCTTTTTGAAGCCTACCCCGCACGACTTGTTTTCGGAGCCCAGTCCATGTCAGCTATGGATTTTGTTACCACAGACAAAAATATTTTTGTTATAAACAATCCAAGGCAATTATTGAAACTCCAACGATTTGTGAGAAAATGGGAAAAAATTCCCACAGAAGTGGCCCATAATCTTGCACCTTCCATGAAAGATTACTTTACTGAACTCATTGGTGCACAAGAACAAGAAAGAATAAGAAATTTAGGATTTCATAAGATTATAAATCGGTTAACTGGGATGGGGATCCGTAGAGCACGAAGATATAAATTATCTTGAACTTAAAAGTCTTAAAACACCCTGATGGGACATTGATGTGATTCTCAATTCCAGGGGAGAGAAAACCTTCAAATTGGAACGGAAATATCAGCAATAAGAGGATG
Source organism: Candidatus Hodarchaeota archaeon (assembly GCA_016839625.1). Taxonomy (GTDB): domain Archaea; phylum Asgardarchaeota; class Heimdallarchaeia; order Hodarchaeales; family Hodarchaeaceae; genus Hodarchaeum. The sequence goes on along the minus strand of JAEOTY010000305.1, from coordinate 4,386 downwards.
AGTGCAATCAAGTAACTCATCAACAGGGAGATAAAGGTTTTTAGAAGGTGCACCGCCACCAGCATAAAGCATATTCTGTTCCAAAACAAGTTCGTCTAAAATAACAGGTAATTCCACACCGATAGGAGGAACGTCCCCTACCTTATAGTTTGTGGCTTGTAAAACTTGTTTGGGTGATGCTAGTCGAATATCTTTCACTTTAAGTAGTTTTTTTAATTTTTTAGTCCTTATTTTTCGATTTCCTTGCAGAATTATTAGGAAAAAATCACTGGTATTTGTGACAACAACAATAGATTTAATAATTTCCTCTGGTTTACACCCTAGTGCTGTAACGCTTTCTTCAACTGTGCCTGTAGAAGAGTCTAGAGTAATAATTTTAGCAGAAAGTCCATTCACATCTATAAATCGCTGAAGATGCATTGTAAAATCATCCGAGGACATGAGAGATTAAAGATTTTAATCGTTGATTACATTTAATTACTTTTTCAAATATATTCTAAAAATATTGGATGAGACTCCCTGTTTGTTTTCTCAAACACATGGAGGTTCACATAAGTACTGTGCACTTATAGGCTTATTTACGTTTTGTGGTGATTTAAAAAGATGATAGTAGGCAATCAAATTCTTCTTCGAGGGTTAGAGCTTTCAGATGTAGATGAATTGATGAAACATTGGAATAAACAAGAAGTAAAGCAATATTTACTACAGATAGCTCCTCATTCTAGAGAGGAAGAAGAAGAATGGATCCGTTCAACTTGGAAGAATAGAAAAGAAGGGAGTAATTATGTATTCGCTATTGTAACAAAGACAGAGGGGTTACATATTGGAAATATTGAGGTCATGATAAATAATCAAATAAGTAGACGAGGAGAGGTAGGTATAGTAATCTTTAATTCAAAATATTGGGGCCAAGGTCTAGGTTCAGAAGCCTTAGAGCTTATTCTTGATTACGGATTCAAAAACCTAAATTTACATTCTATCGAGCTGCAGGTATTTGAAAAAAATCAAAGAGCTCGTGCTGCTTACAAGAAAGTTGGATTTATTGAAGTGGGGAGACAGCGAGAAGCTCACTTTTTTGATGGTCAATTAATTGATATTATTATAATGGATATCCTCGCTTCTGAATGGAGAACAAGAAAAGATAGCTCAAAGAAATGAGAGAAAGATAACGCTAAAAAAAGCAATTCTTAACGTATTAAACCTCCAATAGCAGTGATTTGAATGTCCTTTTCTTCTAATCTGTCTAAGAATGGGTTTATTCCAACCGAATCTGAAGCTAAATGACCTGTTATAAGAAGCTGTCCATAATCTAATTTCAAAACTTGGAATAATTCCGCTGGTGCAATGTGAATATAAATTACTGTATTAATATTATATTTAAAATAACAATCAGCAATATCAAACCCCCCATTGGTGAACGCTCCGTGACTGAAAATCCAATTACCCAAGAGAGCATTCTTTTCCCCCTTGGCGATTTCTATTTGGGTTAGTGCCTTTTTGAATTCTAGAAAAGAGCTCTCTAAATGTGATTTCACTTCGTCTAAAGTGGGGTTTTCATTTTTTCGTATTAATTCCTCAATCGCCACAGCTATCAGCTTTCTACCTAACTCATCTGAAGGACAGTGAATGTTGAGGAAGGGGATTTTAATAAGTCGTGCGAAAGAGGGTACAGCATCATAATTTCGAGCGTGAGACCCAAATTTGAATCCAAGAACCTTCTGCTCAATAATCGTTTGGGCTTTCTCTTTGGGAATTCCTTTAGAAATTAGTTGATCTAAGTGCCGCCAAAAAACCTGCCAGTGATTTATTAGTCCCACAGGATGATGGGCAATCACACAGTCAAATCCATGTTCTTTAGCATAAAGAAGCTCCGCAACTCCAATATCTATTCCATATAAAATGTTGGTAATGTCTTTCCCAGGGACATAAACAGCTGAATCCTCGGGTAATTCAGTCATGTTAACCAAATCAAGCGCCATTTTTATAATTTCATCTGTATTCAATTCAAAAACTCCATATCAATTAAAATGATGAATCTAAGTCTTTTTTAGTCTGTTTTTTTTGAGGTTTAGCAATTACAGTTTGAATTTGAGCAATATTAGGCTTTGTCTTATGTTGCTGACCATAGATGCAGCGATCAAGTAAGAAGCACTTTGAACACATAGGGGAATTTTTTAAGCATATGTTTTGACTATGACAAACAATCAGGGCGTGGAAACGTCCAAGCACTTCAAAATCGTCTTCAAGATGTTTGGCTAGCTCTTGTTGAATTTTTTCATAGTTAATCGTTAGATAGCTGATTTTCCCATGAAGACGGGCCAAAAAACGACGAGTATATGTCCCAACGATTGGAATAGGACGTTGAAAACAGTAGACCAGAATTGAATCAGCTGTTTCCTTCCCAATTCCCTTACATTCTAGTAATTCTTGGCGAGAGGGAGGTTTATCATGATTAGAAAAATTCAGGAATAACTTGCTTAAGGATTTAAGATATATCGCTTTTTGTTTATAAAAACCAGCTGGTCTAACAAGCTGTTCAAGAGTCTCTAAGCCAATCTCATGCAATTTCTTAAAAGTAAAGATACTGGCCTTTTTTAAATTGGTTATTACTTTATTGACATTTCTCCAATTGGTGTTCTGGACTAATATGGTGCCGACTGCAACCTCATAAGTTTCTGATCTACTTTTATTACCCTTGATCCATAAGTCCCATGTCTCAGCATGAGGATCAAGACGGATAAAATGACCGTTCAACTGGTTGTAAATTTCCTTGAGCAATTCCTAAGGACACCTTGAGATACCCCTCTAATAATACATTATCAACTTTCTTCAGAAGTTGTCTGTAATTTATTACATTCCCCGAAAATAATTATCCTGTTTGTGTTAGAAAATAATGCCAAAAATAGCCATACTAATCAAGAAGGGAATAAAATCGGATGTAAATAGAAAAATAATGGTAGATTCGAACGCATTCTCTAGAATATCTTTTATAACGAACCTTGGAAGAAGTACTTGTATGAGAGCTAACAAGATTGCCCCAAAATTAGATGATCTCGCATGGCAAGCTATGATCGTCAGTTTATTCCGCCAATCTGAAAGACAAACCCTTAATCTTATTATATCTATTACTGGATGCTCCACTGACGACGCATCAATGCTCATTAACAATATTTTTCATCTAATTCGAAGGAGCATCATTTATATCCCTGAAGCTAGACTTAAAATCTTTCATGAAAGCCCAGAGCTAGTTGATGTCTATCTGATCAAAGACTTCGATGAATCAATGAAAGAACTCGCCCAAGAATTAAGTAAATTGAGAATTGAGGCTGAACGCCTAGCTAGACTAAAGAATATTCCTCAGAAGGTCTTAATCGATTTAAGAAACTACGAAGCGGGAAAGTACATCGAAAAAGTTCGAAAATAAAACGGGAACATTAACTATTCTTTAAATGGAGTGAGTATTACTAATGACTCTTATCTTTTTATCGTGCTTCTGCAGTGTCTAATAGTATTCCTAATGCTACAGCTACTCTCGGATCAAGAATGTTTGCTGTGTCTTCTGAAAAGTCCAATATGTAATTGTCGCCGATAGTAAATTTTCGATCGAAGAAACCGATTTTCTTACCAGTCTGTCTCTCTAGGAAATCCCATTGTAACCGAATGAACTGAATGAAAAAATCAAAGTAATTGATAATAGGTAACCACCTTAAGTTTCGGATCAAAGAGATTGGAAGTGAACGGGCTTGAACAGTAACAATTTCCTCGTAAGTCTTAGGGTCACGAATGGTCCATTTTTCCCGAACCAAGCTGCGTAGCCAATGACGTTTAAAGATAGCTAGTTCTTCATTAGTATTAGGGTCAATTACAGTAAATTTCCCAAAAGCGTCAAGAATTGCTTCATCTCTTATTAACAATGCTTCTCTTCCCTCAGTGGTGTCTTCTGATTCCCAGACCATGATATTAGTTTTCAGTCCCCAACGTTTTCTCTTCGACCAGAGAATATTTTGGTTTGTATCAGGATCACGGATTTGATAAGCTTCTTGCAAAGTAAGTTGTCTTCGGTGACGTTGAGCTATTCCATATCGCTTCTTATTCCAGATTGCCATTATTTAATTCACTTTTTTGAAGTTACCACAAGAAATGCTTTTTTTAATTGTTTATAAACATTCTTAGTGTTTACTGTGATAGTTATTTGAAGAAATAATCAGTAAAATTAAATCCGAAAAAATTTTCTTTGAAAATTCTAAGAATTCATTAAGTTACTCGAGTTGATTTCCTAACATTTTCTAACCACTAGAAAAATATTAGTGGAAAGACGATTTTCGTCGGCATTTGAGTAGAAATGACTGACAGAAATCGTTCCTTCCAAGTAGAATTATCTAGACA